>JBPYES010000554.1:0-2266 GCA_051984825.1 Jatrophihabitantaceae bacterium | reverse complement strand
TCCAGCGTGGCGTGTTCCACGCCGGCCGGACGGGATATCGCGCCCTGGGAGCGGCTACCCGGACATTTGCCGCCGTGCCGCGCAGGCCCGCGCCGGAGCGTCCGGGCAGAGCGACGTCTGCGGGCCCGTTCGATCTCACGCCGACCGACGAGCAGCGACTGATCCGCGACCTCAGTCGCGAGTTCGCTGCCGAGCAATTGCGGCCCGCCGCAGCGGCCGCCGACGTGGAGTGCGCCGCGCCAGACGGACTGCTCAAACAGGCACGCACCGACCTCGGTATCGCCGGGCTGAGCGTCCCGGAGCCGTTAGGCGGCATCGCAACCGAACGCGGAGCGGTCACCGGCGTTCTTGTTGCCGAGGCGCTGGCCCACGGTGACATGGGCTTGGCGTTCGCGTGCCTGGCCCCGTCGGCGGTGAGCACGGCACTCGTGCTGTGGGGCGACGAGGACCAGCAGGCGACGTACCTCCCGGCGTTCGCCGGCGAGGACCCTCCAGCGGCGGCGCTGGCAATCCTGGAGCCCGGCCCGCTGTTCGACCCCTTTGCCCTGTTAACCACCGCGCGACGCACCGTGGACGGTTACGTCCTGGACGGCGTGAAGTCGCTCGTGCCCCGGGCAGCGCAGGCCGAACTGTTCGTGATCGCCGCGAATCTGGACGGACGGCCGGCGCTGTTCGTCGTGGAGTCGAGCACGCCGGGCCTCACCGTGGCCGCCGAGCCGGCGATGGGGCTGCGTGCCGCCTCGTTCGCCCGGGTCGAGCTTTCCGGCGTGGCACTGCCCTCTGACGCGCTGCTGGGCGACGCCGCCGGCTACGCCGACTGCGTACGGCTGTCTCGGCTGGGCTGGTGCGCGCTGGCGGTCGGCACCGCGCAGGCCGTCCTCGAATACGTCGTGCCGTACGTGAACAGCCGGGTCGCATTCGGTGAGCCGGTCAGCCATCGGCAGTCCGTGGCCTTCATGGTCGCCGACATCGGGATCGAACTGGAGGGCATGCGCCTCGCGACCTATCGAGCGGCCAGCCGCGCCGAGCAGGGCCGCCCGTTCGCCCGTGAGACGGCGCTGGCCCGGCAGTTGTGCGCTGAATACGGCATGAAGATCGGCAGCGCCGGCGTGCAACTGCTCGGGGGCCACGGTTACGTCAAGGAGCATCCCGTCGAACGGTGGTACCGCGACCTACGGGCGATCAGCGTGCTCGAAGGCGGGGTGCTCGTCTGATGATCAACCTCGAGGTGGCGGCGAAGTTCCGGCTGCTGCTCGACCAGGCGCACCAGGTCGCACTCGGCATGTTCCGCCCGATCTCGCGCAAGTACGACCTGGACGAGCACGCATATCCCAAAGAACTCGACGTGCTCGCAGCGCTGATCGACGGCAGGAATGCGTCGGATCAGCAGCGTGCCGGAGCGGGCGGCGTGCGGCGCTCGGCCGATGACGGCGACCGCGACGGAGTGCGCAACGCCGGCAACATGTCCACCGTGCTCAGCATCATGGAGGTGAGTTGGGGCGATGTCGCCATGGTGCTGTCGATGCCGCGGCAGGGCCTGGGCAACGCGGCCATCGCCTCCGTGGCGAACGATGAACAGCATGCGCGTTTTGACCACCTGTGGGCGTCCATGGCGATCACCGAGCCGGGCTGCGGTTCCGACTCGGCAGCCATCCGGACAACCGCGGTCCGCGACGGCGACAGGTACGTCATCAACGGCGAGAAGATCTTCGTCACGGCGGGTGAGCGCTGCGACGCCGTCGTGGTGTGGGCGTCGCTCGACCTGGCCTTGGGCCGCGCCGCGATCAAGCCGTTCGTCGTCGAGAAGGGAACACCGGGGCTCACCGTCGAGCGCCTGGACCGCAAGCTCGGGATTCGCGCCTCGGACACCGCCACGCTCCGCTTTGCCAACTGCCGGATTCCCGCGGCCAACCTGCTGGGCTCGCCGCAGATCGACGAGGGGTTTGCCGGCGTCATGCAGACGTTCGACAACACTCGGCCCATGGTCGCCGCGATGGCCCTGGGCGTGGCGCGGGCGGCGCTGGACGAAACACGTTCCGTCCTTGCCGCAGCAGGCGTTTCCGTGGATTACGACCGGCCGGCCCGGCTGCAACATGCGGCCGCATCCGCGTTGCTCGCTATGGAGGCCGACTGGGAGGCTGCGTATCTCATCACACTCGAGGCGGCATGGCTGGCCGACAACGGCACCCCCAACTCGTTGCAGGCATCCATGGCCAAGGCGAAGGCGGGGCGGATGGCCACCGACGTGACGCTGCGTTGTGTCGAG
>JBPYES010000553.1:0-7464 GCA_051984825.1 Jatrophihabitantaceae bacterium | reverse complement strand
GCAGCCTGGTTGGCGTCGTCGGAGACACCGGTGTTGTCGAAGTACGGTGCCAGGTCGCCGGGGCGGGCGACGGCGATATCCACCACGACGTCGGGCAGCGGCGTCCCGCCCGCGCTGAAGTGCAGCGTGATCGGGTACATGCCGTCCTGGGAACCGGCGGTCACGGTCACTGCCTGGCTGTCGCGCCCTGCGGGTGGCACGACGAGCGGTCCCGAGCTGGGGGTGATGCTGACCCCATCGGGTGCAGACGCCGTCCAGGTGACCTTCTGCGGCGAGCCGGTGACGTTCTGGGCCCCGACGGTCAGGGTGCTCGACTCCGCGGGCTTCGTGATGATCTCGCTGGTGCTCGTGAAGCCGAGCGCCGGTGCCTCGCTCTGGGGGTAGGACGTGGGCGCAGCCGGCGGCCCGGACGCCCAGTCCGGGTTAGGCGCAGTGCCGAGTGTGTAGTCGAGGTCGCCGCCGGAGAGCGCGAACGACGGTGGCAGGTAGGCGTGGGGCCAGCCCGTGCCGTTCAGCCGCAGTCCCTGCACGTAGGGCGCATCCGGGGCGGCTTGCGGAGCGTCGATGGTGATCGTGTTCCCGTTGCCGAGGTGGACGACGGTGTGCGGGAACATCGGGCTGCCCAGGACCAGCTCTCCGGTGCCAGGCGTCTCGGGGTACATGCCGAGGACCGACCAGATGTACCAGGACGACATCGCGCCGCCGTCGTCATTGCCGGGGATCCCGCCCGGGGTGTCGGTGAACAGCTGGGTCTGGATATTCCGCACGACGGCCTGGGTCTTGTAGGGCTGCCCGGTGTAGTCGTACTGCCAGGCGATCTCCTCGCTGGGCTCGTTGCCCTGGTACAGGTACTGCGAGTTGGGACCACCGTTGAGCTGGGTGGTCAGCGCGTCCAGGTAGCTGCTGTACGCGTTCGGGCCGCCCATGGCGTTGATGAGCCCGCTGAGGTTGAACGGCACCATCGGCGTGTACTGGTAGGCGTCGCCCTCCATGAAGCCGTTCTCGCTCGCCGGCGTGAACCCTGGCGTGAACGCGCCACTCGCCTGCTTCGGCTGAACGAATCCGGTCGCCGGATTGAAGTCGTACTGCCAATTCTGCGCACTGCTCTGGTAGCGATCGGCGAGCGCGGTCTGGCCCAGGGCACGCGCGAACGCGGCGATGGAGAAGTCGTCGGTGGCGTACTCCTGCGTATCGCCCGGCCCGCCCGGGACAAAGTGATCGCTGAGCCAGGCGCCGTCCTGCTCGCGCACGAGGTGGCCCCCCGATGTCGTCGTCGGGACGGACGCGCCGAGATCCATGGCGTGCAGTGCGGCCGCGGTGTCGAAGTCGCGGGCTCCATAGGCATAGGCGTTCGCAACGAACGGGTCCGGATCATCGCCGACGTTGCCCGCCGAGTTGCGATTGATCTGCTCCCAGCGGGACAAGCCAGGGCCGCCCTGGGCGGCGTCGTTCACCAGCGACTGAACGACATCGCTGGCAGTGGCCGGGTCAAGGACCGCCAGCAACGAGATGAACGAGCGATAGGCGTCCCAACCGGTGATGTTGTCGTACTGAGTATGCCCAGCGGCGACGGTGTGAATCTGGTTGTCGAACCCGACGTAGCGGCCGTCCACGTCGTTGAACACGCCCGGCTCAATGAAGAGGTGGTACATCGCCGTATAGAAGTTGGTGAGCTCCGTGTCGGTCCCGCCGGTGACTTCTATACGGTGCAGTACGGTGTTCCAGCTCGCAGCCGTCGCGGCGCGCACTGCGTCGAGGCTCCAGCCCGGATCTTCGGCAGCGAGGTTGGCCTCTGCCCCGGCGATGCTGACGTACGAGACAGCGGTCTTTGCCTGCACGGTCTGGTTCGCGGTCGTGTCGAAGCTCAGGTAGGCGCCGGTGCGACTGCCGGTGGCTGACGTGGATCCAGGTTGCAGCGTCGAACCGTTCCATGTGCCGTAGGTGCTGAAGGGCTGGTCGAACTGGCTCGCGAAGTAAATCGTGTATCGGTCCGAACCGCATCCGACCGTGGTGGTCGCAGATCCCGTGATCGTCTGGTTGGCGGGGTCGATGGTGACCTGCCCGGCGCTTACGCCGTTGACACTGCCGCCGACATTGATCAGCATGCTCGACGCGGACTCCGCGGGGTAGGCGAATTGGCCGATGCCGGTTCGGGTCGTCGCAGCCAGGCTCACGCCGACGCCCGAGTCGAGCGCCACGTGGTAGTAGCCGGGAGACGCCGTCTCGTTCGCATGCGAGAAGGTCGCGTTGTAGGCGGACGAGTTCGTGCCCGGGGAGGTCGTCACCGGCCCCGCCACCGGCATGAACGGGACGTCGCCCTCGTAGCTGCAGCCGCGGCCGCTGAAGTGGGTGAGGCTGAATCCCTTGATCGCCTTGTCCGGGTACCAATAGCCACCGGGAATGTTCGTGGTGGTGTCGGGCGACCAGGCCATCATGCCGTTCGGCGCCACGGCGCCCGGGAAGACGTCGCCCGTATCGAAGCCGAACCCGTAGTGCGATGTGGGCGCCGGGTTGGTGCCGATGAACGGATTGACGTACCCGGTCGGGTCGGCGCTCTGTGGCGTCGGCGCCGATCTGGCAGCTGGCGCAGCGGCAACCAGTGCGACGACGATCACGCCGGTGAGATAGGCACGAGCATGAGCCTGCATGAGGACTCCTCGTATTGGAACGCCCGTGGTGGGAACGTTCACCCGTGGGAACGTTCACTCATGGGAACGTTCACGTGGTGGCGCTATTCTTTCCCCGTGTCCCAGCTGGAGTCAACAGCACGGCGCCGGCCGACCATGCGCGACGTGGCCGCCGCGGCCGGCGTCAGCCTGATGACCGTGTCGCGAGTGGTCAACGGCGAGGAACGAGTGCAGCCCGCGACGGCCGAGCGCGTCGCCTCTGCCATGGCCCGGCTCGGCTACCGGCACAACCAGATAGCCGCCAGCCTGCGTCGCGGCCGCACCACGTCGAGCATCGGCCTGATCGTCGAAGACGTCGCCGACCCGTTCTACTCGACGCTGATGAAGGCAGTCGAGGAGGTGGCCCGGGTCCGCAACCATTTCGTCCTCATCGGCAACTGCGGCGAGGACCCCGTCCTGGAGCGCTCCATCGTCGGCGCGTTCTGCTCGCAGCGGGTGGACGGGCTGATCATCGTGCCCACCGGCAGCGATCACGGCTTCGTGCGGCAAGAGATGGCGCAGGGCATGGCAGTGGTTTTCGTCGACCGTCCAGCGCCGCGGCTGCGAGCCGATACGGTGCTGGTTGACAACTTCGGCGGGGCCCAGGCGGCGGTGCGGCATCTGGTCAGCCACGGTCACCGGCGAATCGCATACGTCGGCAACGCGCCGGCGGTGTTCACCCGGGCCGAGCGGCTGCGCGGTTACCGCTCGGCGTTGGAGGAGGCCGGGCTGCCCGGCGACGACGCCTACGTCCGGCTCGACGCCGCGGACGTCGCGGAGGCCGAGTCCGAGGTCGCTGCCCTGTTGCGCGGGCGGCAGCCGCCGACTGCGGTGTTCGGAGCCAACAGCCGGATGACGGTCGGCGCGCTTCGGGCGATCCGCGAGTCGGGACGACCGGTGGCGTTGGTCGGCTTCGACGACTTCGAGCTGGCCGACCTGATCTCGCCCGGCGTCACGGTCGTCGCACAGGACCCGTACGCGCTGGGTGTCACCGCGGCGGAGCGGCTCTTCGCTCGGCTGGCCGGCGAGCCGGGTGCGGCGCGGCGGATCGTGCTGCCGACCCGGCTCATCCCTCGCGGACTCGGCGAGCTGCCTCCGTGATCGGCCCGCTGCTACTCGGGCCGAACCTGCAGCGCCGTGGCTACCGCGGCGGGGATCGGATCGCCGCGTGGCGTGGCGACCCGGGGTCGACGCTTCCCGAGGACTGGATCGCCTCGACGACGACGGCGTTCGGCAGCGACCAGGCGGGGCTCACCGTGCTGGCCGACGGACACACGCTGCGCGAGGCGATCGCCGCCGACCCGGACGGGTACCTCGGCCCGTCTCACGTCGCGGCGTTCGGCACGGACCCGGCTCTGCTTGTCAAGCTCCTTGACGCCGGCGAGCGGCTGCCTGTGCACTGCCACCCGGACCGCGACTTCGCGCGTCGGCGCCTGGACTGCGCGCACGGCAAGACCGAGGCCTGGGTCGTACTCGCCGCAGCCCCGAACAGCTGCGTGTATCTCGGCTTCCGGCGCGACGTCGGCGCGGACGAGGTGGCCGGTTGGGTGCGGGGCCAGGACCGCGAACAGCTCCTGGGCATGCTCAACGTCGTGCCGGTCCGGCCGGGCGACGCCGTCTTCGTGCCGGCCGGTATCCCGCACGCGATAGGCGAGGGCCTGTTCGTCGCCGAGCTCCAGGAGCCCAGCGACCTGTCCGTCATTCTGGAGTGGGACGGCTACCCCTCCGACCGGAACCGGCTCATCGGCCTCGAACTCGACCAGGCGCTGGCTTGCCTGGATCGAAGTGCGTGGAGCACGTCACGGCTGGCCGAGCTGCGCGCGCCGGACGGCGGACTGCTGCCGAAGGCAGCGGACCCGTTCTTCCGTGCCGCGATGATCCACGCCCCTGTAGAGCTGGAGCCGGCATTCGCGGTGCTGCTCGTGCTCGCCGGGGAGGGGTCGCTCAGCACGTCAGCCGGGCGGGTGGACTTGCGCCGCGGCCACGTTGCGCTGGTGCCATATGGCGCGGGCCCGGCCACGCTGGACGGTCGGCTCGACGTCCTGCGCTGCCTGCCTCCGCGGCCCTCCACCGTCGGTTGACGGCGCGGCTGGATCAGCCGAGCCAGTGGCGCGCAGCCGCGACCAGGGCGCCGACTCCGACCTCGATGGTCGGGTCGGGGACCGGGTAGTAGTGCGGCGAGTGGTTGGACGGCAACCTGCCGAGGACTTGCGCGAGCTGCTGCTGGGTCGCGGCACCGGCAAAGTGGGCCGGGTCGGCGCCCCCGAGCAACCAGTACACGATCGGTGCGCCGGCAGCCTGGGCGAGCACCCCGACGTCCTCGCTGCCGGTCACCGGCCCCGGGTCGATCACCCGGCCAGCGCCGACCACGGACTCGAGCACCGGCCGGGTCCGGGCCGTGCCGTCGGCGTCGTTGATGACCGCTGGGGCGACGTCGAGTGGCTCGATGGTCGGCGGCTGCGGTGCGCCCGCGGTCTGCGCCTCGCCGCGCACGATCCGCTCGATCGCGGCCAAGATCCCGGCCCGGACCTCGGGGGCGTAGGTACGCACGTTCACCAGCAACTCGGCGCGGTCAGGGATGATGTTGGACTTGGTGCCGGCATTGCTGGCCCCGACGGTGAGCACCGCGGTGTCGCTGCCGGACACCTCTCGGGAGACCACCGTCTGCAACCGCAGCACCGTGGCGGCGGCGAGCACGACCGGGTCGACCGTCGTCTCCGGGCGCGACCCGTGACCGCCGCGGCCGTACAGCGTGATCCGCAGCGAGTCGCTCGCCGCGAACGCTGCACCCGGCCGCAGACCGAGCATGCCGGCCGGCAGCGGAGCAACGTGCTGACCCATCACAATGTCCGGGCGCGGCACCTTGTCGTACAGCCCGTCGTCGACCATGCCCTGCGCGCCGGTGGCGAGTTCTTCCGCCGGCTGGAACGCGGCGATCAGCGTCCCGTGCCACTGCGCACCGTCCGCAGCCAACTCCGCCGCCGCGCCGAGCAGGCAGGTCACGTGCATGTCGTGGCCGCACGCGTGCATCACGCCGTCGACCGTGCTCGCGTACGACAGGCCGGTGCCCTCGGTCACCGGCAGCGCGTCCATGTCTGCGCGCAGCAGCACGGTCGGGCCGTCCCCGCGGCGCAGCATCCCGGCCACGCCGGTCGTGCCTACACCCTCGTGAACCTGGTAGCCGTGTTCGCGCAGCCACTCCGCGGCAATCCCCGCAGTGCGATGTTCCTGGTCGGACAGTTCCGGGTGGGCGTGCAGGTCCTCGTACGTGGACCGCAGTCGCGCAGCCACCGTTGCATCCATGATCGGACTCTAGGCCAGATCACCGCGGCGTCGGAGCTACCTCCAGCAGGGACATGTCCGCCGATGCCAGGCGCGCCTGCGTGATCGTCTTCAGCCCGGCCCGCAGCTCGTCGAGCGGCAGGTAGCCGAAGCCGAGCCGGAAGACGCGCGAATCGTCGCCGAACCAGTCGCCGGGTGCGACGACGGTGCGACGTTCGGACAGCTCCGCGTAGAAGCGCTCGACGCGGGCGGACGGGAACGTGTCGGGGTCCAGTTGCACACAGCAGAAGGCACTCGCATCAGGCCGAACCCAGTGCAGTTCGCCCTGCTGCTCGGCGAGCCACTCCTCCACAATGGCGACCGCGCCCGCGAGGAACGCGCGCCTGGGCGCGAGGATCGCTTCGGCGCGTTCCAGGACCCGCCCCGCGAGCGCCTCGTCGAGCGTGCCGCATGACACGGCGGAGTTGAATCGCGCCAGGCGAAGCTGCTCGTACAGCGCGGCATCGCGAACGGTCAGCCAACCGATGCGCAGCCCGGGGGTGCCGTGCGCCTTCGACAGCGAGCTGCAGGTGATCACTTTGGGCGAGAGCGCAGCGACCGACGGCGGGATGGGTGCCTGCCCATGGGTGGCGTCACGGTAAATCTCGTCGACGAGCAGGAACGCGTCCGGACAGACTCGCTGCATGGCGACCAGCGTGCGCTCGATGTCCTCGCCGCTGATTGCGACGCCGGAGGGATTGTGCGGCGAGGCGAGCATGACCAGCCGGGTGTCGGCGGACAGGGCGGCGGCCAGTGCCGTCGGGTCGAGGCGGTAGCTGTCGGCGAAGCGAAGTTGCACTGTCGCTATGCGCGCGCTGATCCCGCGCAGCGCGTCCAGCATGGGCGGGAAGGACGGCCGCACCACAATGATGTCGCCGTCGCTGTCGCCGAACAGCAGCCCGAGCAGGAACAGCGAGGACGCCGCCCCCGTCGTGAGCAGAACTTCGTCGCGTGTGACTTCGTGGCGATCGGCGATCAGCTGCCGTAGCTCGGGCGCGCCGGCGGAGCTTCCGTAGCCGAGCGGAACCTCCGATAGGCCGGCGATCTCGTCCGCGCTGAGCAGATCGCCCAGAGTGAGCTCGCGGCAGTAACTCTCGCCCAGGTCGTATTGCGGCGTCTCGTCGACCAGTGCAGTGATCGGGCTTGCCGGGAATCGTCGCATGTCGTCGATTCTTTCGGGCCGCATGGCGCGACGCCAGCGAAAATGCGACCGCCGTACCGCTGCGTATGCGCGCCCCCGGAGCGCCGTATCACTGGCAGTACTGGCCGCTGTCGACGACCCAGCCGATCGTCGGGAGCCGCACCACGTGCAACGAGACGTGGGCCGCCCCGAACGTCACGCCGGTCGCGTCGCGGGCTTTCGACCACGTTGGCGTCGGCTTCAGGTAGCGGGCGATACCGCCGCTGCTGCTCTCGCCGATGTAGCGTGCAACGGCCTTCTCCGGGGTGCGCTCGCCCAGGGCATCGGCGCTGAAGG
>JBPYES010000552.1:0-5732 GCA_051984825.1 Jatrophihabitantaceae bacterium | reverse complement strand
GCTGTGCCGGCACGATAGTTAGGGAGAACCTGCCATGCGCAAGCCCGGTTTGGTCGTGCTGGGTGTCGTGATCGTGTTGGCGGGCCTGCTGTTCACCTTGCAAGGCGTCGGTGTGGTGACTGGGAGCACCATGAGCAACACGACGTTCTGGTCGGTGGCCGGCCCGGTGATCATCGTTGTTGGGCTGGTGGTGGCGGTTGTCGGCGCGCGGTGCCGCTTCCGCTGAGCAGGGCGCCGCGGTGCGAGGTGAGGAATGGTTGCGGATGCTCGCGAGAGTGCCGGTAAGCCGGTCGGCCGGCGCGTCGTGCTGGGTCTCCTCGCGGTGGGGGGTCTGGGCGTGGTCGGCGGGAGCCGCGTATCGGATGGTCTGGCTCGGCTGCTCGCGCCGCTGGAGAGCCGCGACCCGACGGGGCTGATTGCACTGTTCCCGCTGGGTAACGCCTTCCGCTTCTACTCAGTGACCGGATCGGTCTCCACCCAGACGGCCGACTCCTACCGGCTGACCGTGTCTGGTCTGGTCGAGCGCGTCGCGACATATCGGGTGGCCGATCTGCAGGCGATGCCGCAGACGAGGCTGGTTGCTGACTTTCAGTGCGTCACGGGCTGGCGGGTGCTGGATGTGCACTGGGCCGGCGTGCGCCTCTCGGAGCTGCTCGACCGGGCCGGGCCGATGGCCGCAGCCACGGCTGTACGGTTCTACTCCTTCGACGGCACCTACACCGAAAGCATGACCCTGCAGCAGGCGCGCCGCCGCGACGTCATCGTGGCGTTGAAAATGCTCGGCTCTCCCGTCACGCACGAGCACGGCGGTCCTGTGCGGATCTACGCGGCCTCGATGTACGGCTACAAGAGCATCAAGTGGCTGTCCCGGATCGAGCTCACCCACGGCGAGCAGCTTGGCTACTGGGAGACGCGCGGCTATCCCCACGACGCAACGATCCGGAACTAGGCGAGCCGCCAGATGAAACTGCATACCGAGGCTGTCCCAGCTCGCCTGCACCGATTCAGCCGCGCCGAACGAATCGCACACCGCGCGATCGCCGTCGTGACGATCATCTGCATCACGACCGCCGTCATCCTCTACAACGGGGCGATCGAGATCAGAGTCGGGCATCGGCGCGTGATCGAACTCATCCACGTCTACTGCGGGTTCGCCTTGCCCGTCCCGGTGCTCCTCGCCCTGCTCTCGGCCGCCTACCGCGCCGACCTGCGCAGGCTCAACCGGTTCACCTCCGCAGACTGGCAATGGCTCAAGTCGCGGCAACGACGCAGCGGCTCGATCCGCGTCGGCAAGTTCAACGCTGGCCAAAAACTGAACGCATCGCTGAGTGCCGGCGCCATCCTGGTGCTGCTCGGCAGCGGCATCATCATGAACTTCCCCGACCTGGCGCGGTTGTCCTGGCGCACCGGCGCCACCTTCGTGCACGACTGGTTCGCCCTCGGCTTCGGACTACTGATCCTCGGCCACCTCACCAAAGCGATCATGGACCCGGAAGCGCGCCGCGGGATGCGCACCGGCACCGTCTCCACCGCATGGGCGCAGACCGAACACGCTGCATGGGCCGATGAAATCACCACGCCCGGTGACCCGAGCCAGGACACCTCTCCGACTTGACCCACGACGAGGCGACAGCACTCTCAACCTGACTCACCCACATGGTGCCCGTATACGGACGCGCGCTGAAGGACCCGGCGACCGTCGCGGCGGGCGCGCGGCCTTTGTCGTCACGAACACCGCGCGTGCATAAACCTTGTCGTCCAGAACATGGAGTGCCCGCGGGTCCGCAATGAGGATGTCAGTCCATTCGGGCAACCGTCGAGGAGGCGCTCATGACCGTGCAAGACACCCCCTTATCCGCCCCTGTTGTCGGGCGCGACCGTTCCGCTGCGCCGACAAGCTTCGTGTTGCGGTCGCAGATGGCCGACCCAACCCCGATCGCGTTCGGCGTGTTCGCTTTCGCGCTGACGGTTTACGGCGTTCGTTTCATCGGTGTCGACACCTCGTCGATTCACGGTCCGACGTCGGACACGCTGAACTACGCGATCCTGATCGCGGGCGTGGCACAGCTGCTGGCCGGGGCGATGGGCATCGTCCGCGGGATCAGTTACCGCGGATGGGTGACGTCGATCTTCGGCGTGTGGCTCATCGGGTTCTACCTGCTGCTGACCCATCAGGATCAAGCCGCCGTCGGCGACACCCGGATCGTTGCTACCGGGCCGGACGGCAAGCCGCTACCGGCCGCCGTCAGCACGGCGCTCAAGGCGGCCAACCTCACTGCCTGGCATGCCGAGGCGGTTGCCTGGTACGTCCTGGTCCTGATCGTGCCAGTGCTGATTCTGGCGATCCCGAGCTTCATCCGGCGCAACGTACCGTTCATGATCGCTTTCGCGGCGATCATCGTCCTCCTTCTGCTGCTCGGCCTGGGATTCCATGACGTCTACAACACGGTCACCGATGTGACCAGAGGCCGAGCCACCGCGCCGCACCTGCAGACCGCGGTCAATCTGCTTCGCGCGTCGGCGTGGATGGCGTTCCTCGCGGCGGCGTCGATCTTCTGGGTTTTCGCTAGGGAGGTCGTCCTGCCGGCCGACACGGCGGAGAGGCACTGAGGTGACGAACCTCGCGACCAAACTCGTCGACACAGCCGCGCGGGAGGGGCACCGGCCGGCAGTGCGGCTGGACGACCTTGTGGTCAGCTACGCGGAGCTCGACGACCGCTCCGCGCGCGTCGCCGGTTGGCTCAGGTCCCGCGGGGTCGGCAGTGGCGATCGGGTCGGCATCATGCTGCCGAACGTCATCGAGTTCGCGGTCCTCTACTACGGCGCACTCCGGTCGGGTGCCACCGTGGTGCCGATGAACCCGCTGCTCAAGTCGCGTGAGGTGCAGCATTACCTGGGCGACTCGGCGTCGTCGCTTGTGTTCGCATCGAGCAGCGCGATGGAGGAGGCGTCGATCGGCGCAGCTCGGGCCGGCACGAAGTCTGTGCGCGTTGACAGCGCGTTCATGGAGCAGATCGCGGCGTGCAGCGCATCGCGCGACGTCGTGCCTCGCAGCGACGACGACACCGCGGTGATCCTCTACACGTCCGGGACCACCGGAACGCCCAAGGGCGCGGAACTGACGCACGCGAACATGCAGACCAACGCGGCAGTCACCGCAACGGCGCTGCTCGCACTCAGCCCGGACGACATCGTCATGGGCTGCCTGCCACTGTTCCACTCCTTCGGGCAGACGTGTGGACTCAACGCGGCAGTGCTCGCCGGTGCCTGCGTAACACTCATGCCTCGCTTCGACGCGGCATCGGCGTTGCAGGTCATCGAGCGCGACCGCGTCACGGTGTTCGAAGGCGTCCCGACGATGTACGCGGCGATGCTCCACGCCGGTGCCGGCGCCGCCGACACGTCGTCGCTGCGGATCTGTGTCTCTGGCGGGGCCGCACTGCCCGTCGAAGTGCTGCGCGGCTTCGCCGAGACGTTCGGCGCACCCATCCTCGAGGGGTATGGCTTGTCCGAGACCTCTCCGGTCGCCTCGTTCAACCGCCTCGGCAACGCCAAAGCGGGATCCATCGGCTATCCGATCGAGGGTGTCGAGATGCGCGTCCTGGACCGCATGGGCGGCGATATGTCAGCCGGCGAGGTCGGTGAGATCGCGATCCGCGGGCACAACGTGATGAAGGGCTACTGGCGGCGCCCGGACGCGACCGCGGATGCGATCCGAGGCGGCTGGTTCCATACCGGCGATCTGGGCATGAAGGACCGTGACGGCTTTTTTTACATCGTTGATCGGAAAAAGGACATGATCATCCGAGGCGGCTTCAACGTCTATCCGCGGGAGATCGAGGAAGTGCTGTACGAGCACCCCGCGGTGCTGGAAGCTGCCGTCATAGGACTGCCGCATGGCACGCACGGTGAGGAAGTCGGCGCCGCCGTAGCGCTGCGTCCGGGCAGCGTGACGACGTCCGACGAGCTGCGCGACTACGTGAAGGAGCGAGTCGCGGCGTACAAGTACCCGCGACACGTCTGGCTCGTCGACGCACTGCCGAAAGGGCCGACAGGGAAGATTCTCAAGCGGAAGATCGTCGTGCCGGCCGGCGTCGGTTCGTGATCAGCAGCTCGGCGCCGCTGATCGGCGGCTGCGGCACGTCAGCAAACTCGCCGGCCGATTCGCCCGCCAGCCCCGGGAACATACGGACGGCCGACAGGGCCGCTGCCAGTTCCGCCATCGTGGTCGGATTCGCGAGGTCATGACCGAGGCGCTCTTCGAGGCGCCGCATCCGGTAGCGAACCGTGTTCTCGTGGCAGTACAACGTGCGGGCGGCATCCCTCGCCGAGCCGCCCGCACTCAGCCAAGCAGCAGCCGTGTCGAGCAGCGTCGTTCGCTCGTCCTCCGGCAGACACAGCACGTTCCCGAGCACCCGGTGCACGACTCGACGGGTCGTGTCCATGCTGCCCATCGCAAGCTCGGCCAGCGGCGTGTCGTCGAACTGCCGGACATCGGCCCGCTCTTCGGGCATCGATTCCAGTGCCGCGCGCGCAAAGCGCAGGGCACGTGGCGTGTCCTCGAGCCGGCAGTACGCCGGACTGATTCCCACTCGAGCCGTGGCAGCAGCCCGCAGGGCATCGATCACCTCGTTCGGTGTGCGACGGCGCGGACACGACAGAACGCCTACCTCGAAGTCCGGCTGCATCCGCCACGCCGACGCGACGCCGAGGACGCTCAGGCGGTCCTCGATCCCGGGCAGGCTCACTGCACCGATCGCTGCCGCTTCGGCGACGACGACAAGAAAGGAACCGCGGTAGGGCATGTCCAGCAGTTGCGCGATTTCCCATGTGGTTCTGGAATCACTCGCCGGTCCGCGCAGCAGCGCGGCAACCAGGGCCGAGCGCCGCCGATCGGCGCTCACCATCTGCCGGGCAACCGCGCCGCGATAGGCCTCGGTCAGCGCGATGGAGTAGTCGTCCGCCAGGGCCCAGACGTCGCTCGCCGTATTGAGCAGCGCATCCAGCGACCCCTTGCTGGGCCGCGGGGACTCGGCCAGCAGCGACTCCCACACGAACGCGAAGCCGAGTCGGTAGGCACGCAATACCTCGGGCAGCGGCGCTCCGGCGTCGGCACGCAGCTGTCCGGTGTGACGCGGGGCGGACAGGTCTCGCGGCTCGGTGCCGGCCAGCTGGCCGAGGATGTATGAGAGGTTCTGCCCGACCGAGCGACGAAGCTCGGCGCGACTGACGACCTCGCCGATACGGTAGAAGTCGATGTCGGAATTGATGCGCACGACGAGCTGCTCGGTCAGCTCGTCGAGGCGGCACAGCAGCGCTGCTGCGGTCCGGGCGACGGCACGGTCAGGGATGCTGTGACTCATAACGGTCCTTGCCCTTGGCAGGAAGGTGTATGCGTGCGACGAGCGTAGGGCCGCCTGGCGCTGCATCCGTTAGTCACAGATACAAAGTCCAGGCGCCAATCATTGGTCTCGGGCACATCGCCTGCTCGCCCACCGTGGCGGCTCAGCATTCCGACGCGCGCCGCGCGGCACTCATCTCCGCGACCGGAGCTCGTCGGTCTTCACAAGTCGCCGAAGCGTCGCGTTGACCGCCTGAGCCCGCAGGCATGTGAGAACACGTCGATGCGAAAATGGACGCGGCCCGGTCTGCATCGGGTTGTATCAGCCAGTTTGTGGCGCTTTCCGGCCGCCGTCGTCCACCGCGTCTGCTGCCGTTGCTGTACTTCCGTG
>JBPYES010000551.1:0-3911 GCA_051984825.1 Jatrophihabitantaceae bacterium | reverse complement strand
GTATCGAGCAGATCTTGGAGATCTACCCGGTTGCCGTGGCCGGTGGGTTCAGCGTCGTCCCGGGCGACGGCACTGCCCATTTCGGCCTGGTCCTCAACCTGAACGATCCGCAGCCGTGCGAGCAGGGTTATGGCGGCACGGTCAAGCGCCAGCCCGGCAACACCGCACCCGCCCCGATCAACGCCGCCGCGCGGTGCACGCTGCCGCGCGGCAACCCGTCCACGGTGCGGGGCGCGCAGAACGCGCCCGGCGGCGATCCGGTCGACGCCGGCGCGGCCGGCGCGATCTACCCGGGTACCGCGTCGGGCAACCGCGTACCGGTCGGCGGCTCGCCGTCCCCGTCCGCGGCCGAGGCACTGGGCGACAGGTCGTGGCTGGCGCTACTCATGGACGGCCTGCACTGAAGGGAGCAGCGAGGTGAATGGCACGCGAATAGGGCACCGACCCGCGCGGTTGACGGTCGGCGGGCTCGGCCTGGTAGCGCTGCTGCTGGCGGCACTGTTCGGGGTGCTGCTGGTGGTCCGCGACCATCGCACGAACCCCGGGCTGTCCGCTCGCGAGCAGGCCGCGGTCGACGCGGCGAGCCGCGAGATGATCAACCTGCAGACCTTCCGGCTGGCCCATTTCGACGCGGACTTCGTCCGCGCCCGCAGCGGCCTGACCGGTGACCTGCTCAAGGCGTTCACCCCGAAGAAGGCCGCGCTGCACGAGGGTCTGGTGAACAGCAAGCTGGACACCTCCGCCTCGGTCACCCAGGCGGCAGTCGAGCAGGCCAAGGGCAGCAACGCCGTCGTCCTCATGACCATGAACAACTACCGGGTCGACGCCAAGGGCAAGCAGACGCTGTTCGACTCCGGGCGGTTCGAGGTGACCGTCACCGACGTCCGCGGCACGTGGCTGGCGAGCAATCTCACGTCGGTAGGGCTGATGTGATGGCGAAGATCAGCGAGCGCACACCGGACACGCCGCCGCGCAGCGAGCGCGAACTGGACACGCCGCCGCGCAGCGGCGCCGCCCAGGCAGCGACAGCGCGCATCGGCGCCGCCCAGGCGGCCAGTCGGGCCCGGCGGATCGGCGGCATACCCAGCGAGTTGTCCGCGCGTCGCGGTGCGGTAACGACACGACACGCGGACAAGTCGTCAGAACGGACAGAGCAGGCCATCCGCCGTGCCCGCGGCCGCAGCTGGATCGCGGCAATCGTCGCCGCGGCGCTCGTCGTCGGGCTCGCAGTCGCCGACGTGACGCTGCTCCAGGAGTGGCGCAACCGGCCCGGCACGGCTCAGCAGCGAGAGCGACTCGTCGCGTCGGTGAACCAATCGGTGGCGAAGATCTTGTCCTACGACTACCGGCACCTCGATGCGGATGAAAACGCCGCCGCGGCACATCTGACCGGCACGTTCAAGAACCAGTACGTCGCCTCGATGGACACGACGATCAAGAAGAATGCGCCGCCGGCCAAGGCGGTCGTCGTAGGCGAGGTGGGCACGTCGGCGATCACCTCCGTGAGCGGCGACGGCACGCAGGCGGTGCTGCTCGTCCTCGGCCAGCAGACCGTGACCAATGCGGCCCAGAAGACCCCGCGCTACGACATGGTCAATCTGCGGGTGACCGCCCAGCTCGTACACGGCACCTGGCTGATTGCCGATCTCGCGACACTTTGACGTTTCCGGCGAATTGCCCGGATCGAGGCGGCCGAGACCGACCGTCCGCAGGGAGGCACGAAAAAGGGGACGCCCGGGTTGGTCCATTTGGGCAGTCAGGTGCTTGACGCGGGCGTCCCTGCGAGGCACCCTTTCATCGCACCCAGTGCACTCAGACACGTATTCGGGAGCCGCGTGGCACGACGACCACGAATACGATCGCGCGAGCGAGTCTAGGATGCCCTTGCTAGGCATGCCCAGACTCGCTAGACTGCTTTGTTGCGCTGCCCTCTGTATCCCTCCTGCGGCCCGACTGGTGTCTTCACCCAGCGGACCGACGTCGTGGTGCGCTCGTTGGGCTCAGCTGGCGGCGCAGGCTTAAGCACCCTCATAGTCCTTGGAAGGACGTGTCTTGGCAGTCTCCCGCTCCGGTAAGACATCGCAGGCAAATGGGACAGGAATTCCGGGAGCGCCGCCCCGGACGTCGTTCGCAAAGATCCGGGAGCCGCTGGAGGTGCCGAACCTCCTAGCGCTGCAGACCGAGTCGTTCGACTGGTTGATCGGCAGCGACGCGTGGCGCGCGCGCGTCGCGCAGGACCAGAACCCGCAGTCCGGGCTCGATGAGATCCTCGGCGAGATTTCCCCGATCGAGGACTTCTCCGGCTCGATGAGCTTGTCCTTCTCCAACCCGCGCTTCGAGGACGTCAAGGCGTCCATCGAAGAGTGCAAGGACAAGGACATGACCTACGCGGCACCGTTGTTCGTCACCGCGGAGTTCACCAACAACACCACCGGCGAGATCAAGAGCCAGACGGTGTTCATGGGTGATTTCCCGATGATGACCCGCAAGGGCACGTTTATCATCAATGGCACGGAACGCGTGGTTGTCAGCCAGCTTGTTCGTTCGCCGGGCGTGTACTTCGACCGCACCCTCGACAAGACCTCCGACGTCGACGTCTACACGGTGCGGATCATCCCGGGCCGCGGCGCGTGGCTCGAGTTCGACGTCGACAAGCGGCAGACCGTCGGCGTGCGCATCGACCGCAAGCGCCGCCAGCCGGTCACCGTCCTGCTGAAGGCGCTGGGCTGGAGCACCGAGCGCATTCGCGAGCACTTCGGGTGGTCCGAGACGCTGCTCGCGACGCTCGAGAAGGACCACATCACCAACTCCGACGAGGCGCTGCTCGACATCTACCGGAAGCTGCGTCCGGGCGAGCCGCCGACGCGCGAGTCGGCGCAGGCGCTGCTGGAGAACCTGTTCTTCAACCCGAAGCGCTACGACCTGGCGAAGGTGGGCCGTTACAAGGTCAACCGCAAGCTCGGCCTCGACGCGGCGATCTCGCAGGGCACGCTCACCGAGGACGACATCGTCGCCACGATCGAGTACCTGATCCGGCTGCACGCCGGCGAGGACGGCTACGAGCTCGACGACATCGACCACTTCGGCAACCGGCGGCTGCGCACGGTCGGCGAGCTGATCCAGAACCAGATCCGGGTGGGCCTGTCCCGCATGGAGCGCGTGGTCCGCGAGCGGATGACCACTCAGGACGTCGAGGCGATCACGCCGCAGACCCTGATCAACATCCGCCCGGTCGTCGCGTCCATCAAGGAGTTCTTCGGGACGAGCCAGCTCTCCCAGTTCATGGACCAGACGAACCCGCTGGCGGGCCTCACCCACAAGCGGCGCCTGTCCGCGCTGGGCCCGGGCGGCCTGAGCCGCGACCGCGCGGGCATGGAGGTCCGCGACGTCCACCCGTCGCACTACGGCCGCATGTGCCCGATCGAGACGCCGGAAGGCCCGAACATCGGGCTGATCGGATCGCTCTCCAGCTACGGGCGGGTGAACGCGTTCGGGTTCATCGAGACGCCGTACCGCAAGGTCGTGAGCGGCAAGGTGGTCGACCAGATCGAGTACCTGTCGGCCGACGAGGAGGACAAGCACGTCATCGCGCAGGCCGACGCCGTCCTCGACGCGCATGGCCGCTTCGCCGAGGACCGGGTTCTGGTGCGCCGCAAGGGCGACGAGGTCGACCTGGTTCCCGCCGAGGACGTCGACTACATGGACGTCTCGCCGCGGCAGATGGTCTCCGTCGCCTCGGCGATGATCCCGTTCCTCGAGCACGACGACGCCAACCGGGCCCTGATGGGCGCGAACATGCAGCGCCAGGCGGTGCCGCTGCTGCGCAGCGAGTCGCCGCTGGTGGGCACCGGCATGGAGCTGCGCGCCGCCGTCGACGCCTCCGACGTGGTCGTGGCCGACAAGCCCGGCGT
>JBPYES010000550.1:0-3526 GCA_051984825.1 Jatrophihabitantaceae bacterium | reverse complement strand
GTCCCAGCCCTTGACGCGAGCGTTCAGCTCGCCGCCGACGTACTGGATCGGCTTGCTCACCAGAGGCAGCAACGGCTCCAGCCGCTGGAACAAGGACTCCATGCGGACCAATGGTACGAGCCGGCATGTCATCGCGAATTCGCGCAGACGTCTGCACGCGTCAGACGACCGGACGCTGCGTGGTCGAGTACCGCGCGACGGCCACCAACAGGCCGACGGCCAGTGACTGCGCGAACATCGACGAGCCGCCGTACGAGACGAACGGCAGCGGCAATCCGGTCACGGGCGTCAAGCCGAGGTTCATGCCGATGTTCTGGAACGCCTGGAACGCGAACCAGCACACGACGCCGGCGGCGATGAGCCGTCCGGCACGGCCGGCGTGTGCCGCGATGCGCAACCCGCGCCAGCACAGCACGGCGAACAGCACGATGATCAGACCGGCGCCGAGCAGGCCGAACTCCTCTCCCGCCACGCTGTAGATGAAGTCGGTCTGCTGCTCGGGAACGAAGGCACCACGCGTCTGCGGCCCGTGGAACAACCCACGCCCGAAGAGCCCGCCATTCGCGATCGCGATATGTGCCTGCGTGACGTTGTAGGCCGCGCCGCGCGGGTCCTGACCGGGGTGGGCGAACACCCGGAAGCGGGCGAGCTGATAGTCGGCGAGCACGCCGGACTTGATCGCGAGGAACGTGCCCAGCGCGCCGAGGACGATCAGACCGAGCGTCCACCGGGCCGGGACATCGGCCGCGATGAGCACCCCGAAGCCTGCCGCGGCCAGCACCATCGCCGATCCCAGGTCGGGCTGCAGCATGATCAATAGCAGCGGCACGGTGATCAGCACGATGGCGATCAGCACGTCGGACGTGGCCGGTCGCTCGGCATGTCGCTGCGCCGCCCGCTGCGCGAACATCGTCGCCATACCCGCGATCAGGCCCAGCTTCATGAACTCGGCCGGCTGCAACTGCATGCCGCCGGGCAGCGCCAGCCACGCGTGCGCGCCGTTGATCGTCCGGCCGAACAGGAATACGGCTATCAGGCCGAGCAGGCTGGCGCCGTACAGCACCGGCCCGACTATCCGCAGGCGCCGGACGTCCACCCGGGCGGCGATCGCCACCAGCGCCACCCCGATGCAGATGTTGGCCAGGTGCCGGTACAGGTAGCCCTGCGGATCGCGTCCTTCGTCGGAGAGCCGCTGCCGGGTGGCTGACCACACCAGCACGGCTCCGATCAGCGCCAGCAGCAGGGCAGCGCCGACGAGCCAGGCGTCCACACCGCGGCGCACCCGGCGCGGCCGCAGCACCCGCGTCGGAACGAGCGTGAACGGCGCGGCCGGATCACGCGAGACCAGTGTCATCGCGGAATCACCGGGCTGGCCTCCGGGCGCGAGTCGGGTAGCACGGGAGGCTGGCCGGCGCCGAGCAGCCCGTCGTAGACCGTGCGCACCATAGGTGCCGCCGCTTTGGCCCCGAGACCTGCCTGCTCCACCATGCCGACCATGACGAAGCGGGCGTGGCCCTGCCCGTCGAGCGGGCCCCAGGACGCGAACCACGACGTGTCCTGCTTGCTGAACACCTCGGCCGTACCGGTCTTGCCGCCGATTTGCGTCCTGTACGGCGCGCCGGTGAAGGCCAGCACTCCCGACGTGTAGTGGGCGTCGGTGAAGTGCAGCGCGTTCGCAAAGTAGTGGAGCAGGTTCGGGCTCACCGGCAAGACACCCTTGACGGTCGGGCTGATCGTCCGGACGACCTTGCCTTGTGGGTCGACGACCTTCCAGCCGAGCGTCGGCCGCCATAGCGTGCCACCGTTGATCATCGCCGAATAGTCGACGGCGAGTTGCAGCGGCGACACGGTGGTCTCGCCCTGGCCGATCGCCATGTCGGCGTTGTCGCCTGCCCGGTATCGCCACCCGTCCGTGCAGTTCTCCCCAGCCAGTTTGGTGAGATAGGCGCGCTGGGCGGGGTCTTGTTCATCGGGGAACCCACGTGCCGCGTCGGCGCAGTACTGCGTGCGGTTCGCGCGCCAACGCGCCAGTCGCGTCTCACGATCCGCGTAGCTGCCCGTGGACTGCTCATCGGTGGGCAGGTCCACACCTGGTGCAGTACCGACGCCGAACGCGGCTGCCATGTGCTGGAGATACTCGTTCGGCTTCTTTCCGGCGTCGGTACGGGCCACGTCCGCGTAGTACTCGTTGGCGGCGAACGCGTAGAACCACGTGTCGCACGAGATCTGCAGCGCCTGAGCCAGTGTCAGCGGGTAGCCCGGCGACTCGGACTCGAAGTTCGTCTTGACACGGCCGTCGACCGATAGGGCCGGCGGGCAGGGGTACGTGCCGTCGAGCGTGGCCTCGCCGTGCGTGATGATCGACGACGAGCTGATCAGTTTGAACGTCGACCCCGGGGCGTACGCGCCGGCAATCGCCCGGCTGACCAGCGGGTCGTTCGCGTCGGGCGCGGTGAGCCGGCGGTAGTCGGCGACAGAAATGCCGCCGACAAACAGCTGCGGGTCGTATGTCGGGTAACTGGCAGCGGCAAGGATGCGGCCGGTGTTCGGATCCATGACGACGACCGCCGCGCCGGTGGCGGGCATGCCGGCTGCCCGGGACTTGGCGATCTGCTCACGGATCGCCTGCTCGGCGAGCCGTTGGACGTCGCGATCGATGCTGGTGACCAGCGTGTCGCCCTGCTGCGGCGCGATCTCCTGTGACGTCCCGACCGCGTACCCCCGAGCGTCGAGCTGCACGACCTGCGCGCCATCCGTACCTCGCAGTACGGAGTCGTACTGCTGCTCCAGACCGGAGCGGCCGATCGTGTCAGCATCGTTCAGCTTCGGGTTCTGTTTCTCGTCGTCTGCGCTCACCGCGCCGGTGTAGCCCAGAATGTGCGCGGCTAGCGTGCCTCCCGGGTAGTCGCGCACCGTCTCGGTGTCGACCTGAACGCCCGGGTACAGCTCGCGGTGCTCGGCGATTGCCAGCACGGCGGCCGTCGAGGCGTCGGCCTCCACCGGAACAGGCTGGAACGGCTCGCCGGTCCAGCACGGCGACGGGACGTGCACGCCGCAGGGGGTGATCTCCTGCGCGAGGTCGTGCTGCGGCGTGCCCAGCACCGCGGCCAGCCGGGCGAGCACGGCCGCGCCTTGGTCCGGCTGCTCCAGCAGGGTTTCCCGGTCGACCGTGATCACGTGCGCGGTGCGGTTCGTGACGAGTGGACGTCCACGCGCGTCGAGGATCTGCCCGCGCGGAGCAGGCACCGTGTACTCGCCGCGGTGCAACAGGCCGGCGGTCTGCGTCGGCTTGTGCGGATCGAGCACCTGGACGTAGTACAGCCGGCCGAACAAGGTGAGGACGAGTGACGCGACGAGAACGCCGACGACCGTCAGCCGCCGACTGCGCAGCTCAGCCATCACCGGCCGCCTGCAGCGCGTCCACGCGCAGCACGCGCCGGGTGAGCGGCACGACGAGTGCGGCGAGTACGAGGTTGCCGGCCAGCGACGGCAGCAGCCCGTGCACTGCGCCGAGCGCGGTGCCGCC
>JBPYES010000549.1:0-5450 GCA_051984825.1 Jatrophihabitantaceae bacterium | reverse complement strand
TCGCTGGCCCGGGCGCTGCCGATCTTCAGCCAGGTCGGCATCGAGGTGCTCGACGAACGCCCGTACGAGATCACCCGGCCGGACGGCACCGCCTCCTACATCTACGACTTCGGACTGCGCCTCCCGGCGGGGATCAGCCTGGGTGCCGACCGGGCCGCCGACGTCGTGGACACGTTGCGGCTGTTGTGGCGAGAGCAGATCGAACAGGACGGGTTCAACGCCCTGGTGCTGCGTGCCGGGCTGACGTGGTGGCAGGCCAACATCCTGCGCGCGTATGCCAAGTACCTGCGACAAGGAGGGACGACGTTCAGCCAGGGCTACATCGAGCAAGCGCTGGCCGAACATCCCGCCGTGGCACGCCAGCTTGTCGAGCTGTTCGAGTCGCGCTTCGACCCGGGGCGGGTCGGCACCGCGCAGGTCGTCGACTCCGACGGGACGACGTTCCTCGAGGCGATCGAGGCTGAGCTCGCCGAGGTGGCGAGCCTCGACCAGGACCGGATCCTGCGTTCGCTCCTGCGGTTGATCAACGCAACACTGCGTACCAACGCGTACCGCACCGACGAGAGCGGCATCCGGCGCCAAGCCGTGGCGATCAAGCTTGATCCGCGTCTGCTACCCGAGCTGCCGCAGCCGCGCCCCCGCTACGAGATCTGGGTGTACTCGCCGCGTGTCGAGGGCGTGCACCTGCGCTTCGGGCTCGTGGCGCGGGGTGGCGTGCGCTGGTCGGATCGCCGTGAGGACTTCCGTACCGAGATCCTCGGGCTGGTCAAGGCCCAGATGGTCAAGAACGCGGTGATCGTGCCCGCAGGCGCCAAGGGCGGCTTCGTCGTGAAACGCGCGCCAACCGACGATCGCGACGCGTGGCTTGCCGAGGGCATCGCCTGCTACCGCACGTTCATCTCGTGCCTGCTCGACCTGACGGACAACTACGAGGCGGACGGCCGGGTGGTCGGCCCGCCAGAGGTGCGCCGCTACGACGGCGACGATCCATACCTGGTGGTGGCGGCGGACAAGGGCACCGCCACGTTCTCGGACATCGCGAACGCCATCGCCGCCGAGTACGGATTCTGGCTCGGTGACGCGTTCGCTTCCGGTGGCTCGCACGGCTATGACCACAAGGCCATGGGCATCACCGCGCGCGGCGCGTGGGAGTCGGTGAAGTACCACTTCCGCGAGCTGGGCGTGAACACCCAGGAGCAGGACTTCACCGCCATCGGCATCGGCGACATGTCGGGGGACGTATTCGGCAACGGGATGCTGCTGTCGGAGCACATCCGGCTGGTGGCCGCGTTCGACCATCGGCACGTGTTCGTCGACCCGAACCCGGGTGCGGCCCGCTCCTACCCGGAACGCCGGCGCTTGTTCGACCTGTCTCGTGAAGTGGCGACGTCGTGGGCGGACTACGACACGTCGCTGATCTCCGCCGGCGGCGGCGTATATCCGCGCACGGTGAAGGCCATCCCGATCACGCCCCAGGCGCGGGCGGCGCTCGGCATCACCGACGACGTCGAGACGATGACACCGAACGAGCTGATCCACGCCATCCTGCTGGCGCCCGTCGACCTGCTGTGGAACGGCGGCATCGGCACCTACGTCAAGGCGTCAACGGAGTCGCAGGCCGACGCCGGCGACAAGACATGCGACGCCGTACGCGCCAATGCGTCCGAGCTGCGCTGCAAGGTCGTCGGGGAGGGCGGCAACCTCGGGTTCACGCAGCGTGGGCGCATCGAGTTCGCCCGCGCCGGAGGTCGCATCAATACCGACGCCATCGACAACTCCGCCGGCGTGGATCTGTCCGATCACGAGATCAATTTGAAGATCCTGCTCGATCGGTCCGTCGCCGCCGGCCGCATCGAACGCGATGCGCGCAACAAACTGCTGGCCGCCGTGGCCGACGACGTGGCAGCCCACGTGCTGCGCGACAACTATGAGCAGAACATCCTGCTCGCCCTGACCCGCTACATCGGCCCGGCGATGGTGACCGTGCACGCGCGGCTGATGACCGCGCTGCAGGAGTCCGGGCGCCTGGACCGTCCGCTGGAGTGCCTGCCGTCCGCGCGGGAGATCACGCAGCGGGAGGCCGCCGGTGAGGGGCTGAGCACGCCGGAGATGGCGGTGCTCTCCGCGTGGGTCAAGATCCTGCTGACCGAGCAGATCGAGGACTCCACGCTGCCCGACGAAGCATGGTTCGGCCAGGTGCTGTCCGGGTACTTCCCGCCGCTGATCGCCGCCGACCCGGATGTCGACCTGTACGGCCACCCGCTCCACCGCGAGATCATCACCACCCGGGTAGTGAACGACATGGTGAACCGCGGCGGCACCACGTTCGTGTTCCGGGCACATGAGGAGACCGGGGCCGACCCGGCGCAGATCACCCGGGCGTTCACGATCACCCGTGAGGTGTTCGGCCTGGAACGGCTGTGGGCCGACATCGAAGCACTCGACAACCACGTCCCGACGACCGCGCAGCATGCCGCCTACTTCGAGATTCGGCGCCTCGTCGACCGCGCAGCGCGATGGCTGGTCGACCTGCGCTTCCCGATCACGGACGTGGCCGGGGAGATCGACCGGTTCGCGTCGACCGTTGCCGAACTCACGCCGCGCATCCCGGAGTTGCTGCGCGGCGAGGAGCGGGAGAACCTGCACGCCGAGGCGGACCGGCTCGTCGGCCTGGGGCTGCCCCGCGAGCTCGCCATCCGGATCGGCGGGCTGCTCAGCGCGTTCATACTGCTGGACGTCGTCGAGATCGCACAGGCCACCGGGCACCGGGCCGGCGACGTCGCCGAGCTGCACTTCGCCGCCTCCGACCGGTTCTCGGTCGACGACATGCTCACCAAGATCAGCGAGCTGCCGCGCGACGATCGGTGGTCTGCGCTGGCCCGGGCGGCGTTGCGGCACGACCTGTACGCAGCACTGTCGACGATCACCACGGCGGTGCTGCGCTCGACGGACGACACCATGCCCGCGACGGAACGGCTCGCCCAGTGGGAGAAGGCCAACGCCGAGCGGGTCGCCCGGGCGCACAGCACCGTCGCGGAGGCGCTCGCCAGCGACGACGTCGACCTGGCCACCCTGAGCGTTGCCCTGCGCGTAATGCGCGGCTTACCGACCTGATCCGCCGGGGGTGTCCCTCCGGCACCACCCCCGAGGGGTGGATGCCTCGCGCCACTCCGCGCCTTTCGGCGCGGGCCGCGTCGCGGCGGCGGGCTCTTCGCGCGAGCGCTCATCGCGAGGTGGGTAGCCCGCTTATCGGACTAGGTGGGCCATCACCTCGGCTGGGCGGTTTGTGATGATCGCGTCCACGCCGAGGCCGAGGACGAAGGCGACGTCGTCCGGATCGTCCACTGTCCACACGTAGACGCGATTGCCCTTGGCGTGCGCGCGAGCGACGAAAAGCGGGTCGGCGCGCAGGGTGGCGAGGCTCGGGCCGGCGATGCCCACACCTGAGGGGAGTGATCCGTCGCGCCGCCCCGGCATCAGCCGTTCGAGCAGCAGCACCGTCGGGACGTCGGGGGCGAGCAGCCGCACCCGACGCAGCGCAATCGGAGCGAAGCTCATCACCGTCACCCGTCCCTCGGTGGGCGGTACCGGGCGGCGGCGCACACTGCTCATCGGCCCGGGCTGGCCGGCCCACCCGTATTTCGCGAGCAGCTTCACGAGCTCCTTCTCGACCAGCCCGCCGTAGCGGGTCGGGTGCTTCGTCTCGACGAGCAGCCGCACCGGACGGGGCGCGTCGCGGACGAGCCCAAGCAGCACGTCGAGGGTCAGCACGCCGCCGTCCGGGCGCCGATCCGGCGCCACCCCGGCAAGGTAGGGCTCCTCCCCGAGCAGCCGGTCGGCGGTTTCCGGCAAGGCGGAGTGCCACGATGAGAAGTCCAGGGCATCCAGGCCGGCCAGGTCGAGCTCGCTCACCAACCCCCGGCCGTCCGAGGTGCGGTCAACGCGCCGGTCATGCACGCACACGAGGTGCCCGTCGCGAGTGAGGCGAACGTCGCATTCCAGGGCATCGGCTCCGGATTCGATCGCGGCGGTGTAGGCGCCCAGGGTGTGCTCGGCGATGTCGAAGGAGGCGCCTCGGTGCGCCACCACGAGCGGACGAGTGTTCACACGACTCTGGGAGGGGCGCCGCTCTCGCTCACCAGCGGCCGCCCGGCGCCGGACCAGGCGATCAGGCCACCGTCGAGGTTGCTCGCGCGATAGCCCTGCTGGTTCAGCCACGCGGCGACTCGCGCAGACCGGCTGCCGACCTTGCACACCACGACGATGTTGTCGTCGCGGTCGAGCCGATCCAGCACGGTTGGCACTTCGTACATCGGGACGTGGACGGAACCATCGACATGGCCGGCCACCCACTCGTCGTCCTCACGGACGTCGAGTAGCACAGCGTCGTCAGGGACGGTGTGGGCCGAGACGGTGGGCACGTCGAACGGGCGCATACCCCCAGTGTGCCGGATATGCCGTGGACCGCACCGCAGGCGCCGGCTACTTCAGCAGCTTGGACAGCCGGCGGTCAGCCAGTTCGCGGCCCTCGGTCTGACACGTCGGGCAGTACTGAAACGACTTGTCGGCGAAGGAAACCTCGCGGATCGTGTCGCCGCACACCGGGCAGGGCAGCCCGGCGCGGGCGTGCACCTTCAGGCCGGAACGCTTCTCACCCTTGAGCGTTGCCGCCTTCTGACCCACCGACCGGGCGACCGCGTCGGTGAGCACCTCCTTAATCCCGACAGAGAGCCGTTCGACCTCGGACGGGGTCAGCTTGGCGGCGATCTTGAACGGTGACAGCTGCGCCGTGTGCAGGATTTCGTCCGAGTAGGCGTTCCCGATGCCGGCGATGACGGCCTGATCGGTGAGCGTGCCCTTGATCTGCGTGCGCTGGCCGGCCACGATGGCGGCCAGGTCGACCGCGTCCAGGGCAAGGGCGTCCGGGCCGAGGCGGGCGATCCCGGGTACTTCCATGGGGTCCCGCACGAGGTAGACGGCTAGCCGCTTCTGCGTGCCGGCCTCGGTCAGGTCGAAGCCGCCGCCGTCGTCGAGGTGCAGCCGGAACGCGAGTGGTCCCTTGCCGGGACGCGGCGGTGCCGGCGGCAGGGATTCGCGCCACTGCAGCCACCCGGCCCGGGCGAGGTGCACGACAAGGTGCAGCCCGTCGACGTCCAGATCGAGGAACTTGCCGTGTCGAGACGTGCCGGTGACAGTGGCGCCGGCTAGTGCTGACAGCGGCGGATCGAACGTCTTGACCGCGCTGACCGCGGCCACGTCCGTACGCGCCACGGCATGCGCGGCCGCCCGCTCGCGCAGAAACGCGGCGAGGGCCTCGACCTCGGGCAGCTCCGGCACGGCATTCAGCCTACGTGCCGGCGCCATCCCGCAACTTGTCCGTGTGTCGCGGTGCCCTGACGACGCGACACACGGACAACTCGCGGGGAGTCAGCGGCAGCCCGCAGGAGGCT
>JBPYES010000548.1:0-3005 GCA_051984825.1 Jatrophihabitantaceae bacterium | reverse complement strand
CAAGCAGGTCACGGCGGTGACTGACCCGATCAGCGTTGCGAGCGTGCCTGGGCACGGCACCGTCGTGTACCGGGTCTCGTCGCGAGCCCCGGCCGTGACGGTCCCGGGTCCGACCGTCGTTGACGGCACAGCGCCGGACGGCGCGAGCGTTGACTACGCGTCGAGCGCGACCGACGCGTTCAACGACCAGCTGCCGACCACGTGCTCGCGGCCTTCCGGCGCGACGTTCCCGATCGGCGACACCCAGGTCACCTGCACCGCCACGGATGCCGCCGGACACCAGTCGTCGGCGTCGTTCAGCGTGCATGTCAAGGGAGCGCCCGAACAGCTCGGCGATCAGCTCGCGCTCGTCGGGAACGCAGGCGGCGGCAGCTTCGCCGATCAGCTCCAAGCCGTGCGCGACGATCTCGCGGCCGGCTCGAACGGCAACGCCTGCGGTGACCTCAGCGCGTACCTCAATCACGTCAAGGCCCAGTCCGGCAAGCAGCTCAGCCTCTCGCTGGCGACGACGCTGACCGGCAACGGAAACCGCATCCGCGCAGTGATCGGCTGCTGATCGGTGTCGCCTCGTCCCCGCTGGATGCTCGCCCTGCTCGCAGTGCCGCTCGCCGTCGCGGCCGGATGCTCCGCGAAGCACGCGGCGAGCACCACGCGGGTGGTGTCGGTCTCCGCCGGACTGGCACATACCTGCGCGCTGCTCGACGACCACACCGTCCGCTGCTGGGGAGCTAACCTCGCCGGCGAGCTCGGGGACGGGACGACGACCGACCGGACCACACCGGTGCGCGTCACCGGGCTGACGGGCGCGACGGCGCTCGCCACCGGCTTCCACCACAGCTGCGCGCTGCTTAGCGGCGGAACCGTCGACTGCTGGGGATGGAACCAGTACGGCCAGCTCGGCGACGGCACCACCACCGACCGGCGCACGCCGGCTCCCGTGGGCGGCCTCGCGCATGTCATCCAGATCAGCGCACAGGGGGAATCGTCCTGCGCACTGCTCGCCGACCACTCCGTGCGCTGCTGGGGATCGAACCGTTACGGCCAGCTCGGCGACGGCACCACCAAGGACCGGTACGCCCCGGTGCCCATCCTGTCCGGGGTGACCGCGGTCAGTGCCGCCACGGGTCACGCCTGCGCGCTCCTTGCCGACGCCACAGTCCGCTGCTGGGGGCTGAACGCGTTCGGGCAGCTCGGCGATGCGACCACGACTAGTCGCACCAAGCCGGTGCCGGTTCACGGCCTGGGAGCCGTGAAGGCGATCGCCACGGGAAACCGCGATACCTGCGCGCTCCTGTCCGATCGGACGGTCGAGTGTTGGGGGGCCAACGAGTCGGCGCAGCTTGGCGACGGCACGACAACGCAACGTGACCAGCCGGTCCACGTGCGTGGGCTCAGCGGCGTGTCCAGCGTCGTCGCCGGCGTGGCGCGTTCCTGCGCGCTGCTCGGCGACGGCAGCATCCGCTGCTGGGGAAACCCGACCGGCAATCCGCTCAGCCAGGACACCGCCCCACAGCCCACTCCGCAGGCCGTCGCGGCACTTCCGGGCGTCACCGCGATCAGCGGCTTCGGCGAGCACACCTGCGCCGTCATCTCCGGTGGGACCGTCCGCTGCTGGGGCGTCAACACGAATGGCCAACTCGGTGACGGAACGACGACCGATCAGCTGAATCCGGTACCGGTCACCGGGCTCGGCGCCTCGTGAGGCGACGTTCGTCAAGCACCCCGATACCTCGCCGAAGGGCAACAACCTGCATTGACGAAGTTGGTCACAATGACGGGCAAACGCACTAGGGTGACCGCAGCGACGGTCGTGCACGAGCTGACGAGCGGAGCTTGGCCAGAGGTCGGTTCACTAAAGATCGGGGAGCAGCAATGAGCGTTGCCCGTCGCTTCGGCAAGATCACCGCGGCCTTTGCGGCATCAGTCGTGCTGGTTGGCATGGCGAGCGCGCTCGGGGCCGGTGCGAGGGCGGCTACTCCTCCCGTGTCAGCGGGCGGGCAGTGGCAGCTGTTGTCGGCGAACCCGCTGCCGTTCTATCCGCAGGCGGCCATGGTGCTCACCGACGGTTCGGTGATGCTGCAGGAGGTCACCTCCGACCAGTGGTGGCGACTGCGACCCGACGCGAGCGGCAACTACCTCAACGGCTCATACGAGAAGACACCGCTAGCGCCCAATGGCTACGCGCCGACTTACCCGTGCCGGGCGATCCTCCCCGACGGGCGGATGCTGGTCGAGGGCGGGGAGTACATGGGCACGAATCCCGTCCCCGTCGAGACCAATCAGGGCGCGGTGTACGACCCGGTGGCCGACAGCTGGACGTCCGTCACTCCACCTCCCGGCGTCACCAATATCGGCGACCGGGCCTGCACGGTCATGCCGAACGGCAAACTGCTGCTTGCGAGCCGCAGCGGCTCCACCATGTACGAGCTGAATCCCGCGTCGATGACGTGGACTGTGCTGACCCCGACCGGAAAGCTGAACAACAGCAACACCGAGGAGAACTGGACCCTGTTGCCCGACGGCACCATCCTCACCGTAGACGTGCGCCAGCAGGGGAGTGCGGAGCGCTACATCCCGCCGTGGCTGGACAACTCCACCAACGGGGAGTGGATCTCGGCCGGCAAGCTGCCGACGCCGCTTTCGATCAGCACCGAGATGGGCCCGGGTGTGCTGCGCCCAGACGGGACGGTGTTCCAGGCGGGCGCGAACGGCAAGAACGCCGTCTACACCCCGCCCGCGACCCTCTTCGGCACAGGCAGCTGGCAGGCCGCCGACACCTTCATCGCTCCGTCGGGAGAGACCTACGGGATGGCTGACGGCACCGCGAGCGTGCTGCCCGACGGCCACGTCATCACGATCGCCAGTCCCGGCGTGTTCCTGCGACCGTCGCTTGAGTTCTCCGTGCTCGGCACCCACACCACTCCGCTGGACTCCCAGCTGCCCGACACCGTCAACACGCAAATCAGCTCGTACTCCCCTGACAGTGTCGTGTTGCCCACCGGGCA
>JBPYES010000547.1:0-20489 GCA_051984825.1 Jatrophihabitantaceae bacterium | reverse complement strand
TAGTCGGGATGCTGTGCCGGCGTGCGCGCCGACCCGAATACCGACACCGCCTGCGGGAGGTCGGCGAGCAGCCCGAACCCTTCAACGAATTCGCTCTGGATCCGCAGCACCCGCCACGGGTCGGTGTGCACCCAGTCGGACGGCCCGCGCGAGTCGAGTAGCCGCTGGTCGGTGGTGCCCGGCCGGACCTGCCCGCGGCGCAGGATCACCGGGCCACGCTGGTGTTCCGCGAACGTCATGGTCGATCAGTCCTCCAGGAAGCGGACTAACGCAGCCTCGGCTTCGGTGATACGGGCGACCTCGACGTACTCCTCGGGCTTGTGCGCCATGTTGGGATCGCCCGGGCCGAAGTTCAATGCCGGGATGCCGAGCCTGGCGAAGCGCGCCACGTCCGTCCAGCCGTACTTCGGCTGCGGCGCACCACCTACCGCAGCTGCGAACGCGCGGGCCAGCGCGCTGTCGAGTCCGGGGCGAGCACCACCCGCGCTGTCGACGAATTCCATCTCCCACTCGGCGAATAGCTCGCGAACATGCGCCTGCGCGTCCGCCTCGGAGCGGTCTGGTGCAAACCTGAAGTTGACGGTCACGGTGCAGATGTCCGGGACGATGTTCCCGGCGACTCCACCGGCGATGCCAACCGCGTTGAGTCCCTCGCGGTAGACGAGTCCGTCGACGGCGGCCGTGCGCGGCTGGTACGCCGCGAGACGCGCCAGCACCGGGGCCGCGCCGTGGATGGCGTTCTCGCCGAGCCATGACCGTGCACTGTGCGCCCGGACTCCGGGGACGGTGATCACGGCACGCAGCGTGCCCTGGCAGCCACCCTCGATCAGCCCGGATGTCGGTTCGAGCACGATCGCCAGGTCGGCAGCCAGGGCGGCCGGCCGCTCCAGCGCGATGCGACCCAATCCGTTGCGAGCGGCGTCCAGTTCCTCGCAGTCGTAGAAAATCCAGGTCAGGTCGGCCCGTGGCGTCAGCGCGCCCGACCCGACAAGGTGCGCCAGCCGCAATTGCACGGCCACCCCTGACTTCATGTCGGACGTCCCGCAGCCGGCCAGCCGCCCGTCGGAACGCGAGGAGGGGACATTGCCGGCGATCGGCACCGTGTCCAGATGCCCGGCCAGTGCGAGCCGCTGCGCATGCCCCAGGTCGGTGCGGGCAAGCACCACGTTGCCGTCGCGCTCGACGGCGAGCGCGGGGTAGCGGCGCAGCGCCGCCTCCACGAGATCGGCCAGCCGCGCCTCGTCCCGCGACACGGAGGGCACGTCCACGAGGGCGGCGGTGAGGGCCACGCCGGACTGGGCCAGGTCAAGCATGAGCAAAGGTTAGCGATCAGCGTTCGGGCGAAGAGCCCACCGGCCGCGAGGCGGCCCGCGCCGTGATCTGGGTCGCACAGTGTGCCGCTGGGCGGCGCAGCCGGGACCCACGAATCGGCGGGTTAGGGTGGCGTCCGTGACCAGAACCGCCTGGGGCTATGGCCTCGCGACCACCGCCGTCACCGGCTCGGTGCTCGACACGTGGTATCCCGAGCCGGCCCTGGGCGAGCCGCCCGACACCGCCGCCCCGCCGCACGAGCTCGCGTCACTGACCGGCGCCCGCGAAGACGTTGCCAACCGGGGCGTGCGCATCCACGTGACCCTGTGCGAGATCGACCTCGACGCACCTCCGGCAGACACGTCCGACGCCTACCTGCGGCTCCACCTGCTCTCGCACCGACTGGTCCGCCCGCACGGGCTCAACCTCGACGGCATCTTCAGTGTGCTGCCCAACGTCGTGTGGACGACCCTCGGGCCGTGTCCCGTCGACAACTTCGAACAGACCCGGCTGTCGCTCCGTAGACGGGGCGCGGTGCAGGTGCTGGGCATCGACAAGTTCCCGCGCATGACCGACTATGTCGTGCCGTCGGGCGTCCGCATCGCCGACGCCGACCGGGTCCGTCTCGGCGCGCACCTCGCCGAGGGCACCACCGTGATGCACGAGGGATTCGTCAATTACAACGCGGGCACGCTCGGCGCATCGATGATCGAAGGCCGTATCTCCGCCGGTGTCGTCGTCGAGGACGGCTCCGACGTCGGCGGCGGCGCGTCCATCATGGGGACGCTCTCGGGCGGTGGCCGTGAGGTGATCACTATTGGCAAGCGGTGCCTCATCGGCGCGAACGCCGGTCTGGGAATCTCGCTCGGCGACGACTGCGTCGTCGAGGCCGGTTGCTACGTGACCGCAGGCTCGAAGCTCACCCTTCCGGACGGTTCCGTCGTCAAGGCGGCCACGTTGTCGGGACACTCGGGATTGCAGTTCTGGCGCAATAGCGTCTCCGGTGCCCTGGAGGCGCGGCCGCGCTCCGGTGCCGGCATCGACTTGAACGCCGCGCTGCACGCCAACGCGTAGGCGCAGGTGTCCACGTCCCGCCGCGTCCTGATAGCCACACTGGTCGCACTGACCGTGCTGGCCGCGGCCGCGTTCGGCCTCTACGCCCTGTGGCGCGCGGCCCAGTCGCACTCGATTGCCGAAGAGTGCGTGGTCGGTGACTACGCCGTCGAGCCCGACCAGGCCTCAGTTGCCGCCAGCATGGTCGGCGTCGTGATCAACCGAGGCCTGCCCGAGCGGGCCGCCGTGCTCGCGCTCGCCGCCGGGCTGCAGGAGAGCCGGCTGACCAACCTTCCCCTCGGCGACGGAGACCGCGACTCGGTGGGGGTGCTTCAGCAGCGGCCGTCGCAGGGCTGGGGCACGGCGGCGCAGCTGTCGGACATCCATTTCGCCACCGGCAAATTCCTCGACGCCCTGGTCAAGGTCCACGGCTGGCAGACGATGCCGTTGGCCGATGCCATCCAGAAGGTGCAGATCTCGGTCGACGGCAGCTACTACGCGCGCCACGAGGGCGAAGCCCAGGCGTTGTCGAACGCGTTGATGGGCAAGACGCCCGGCGGCATCACCTGTACGTTCCGCGCCCCGGCGCAGGCGGCACCGGTCGCCGCGGTCGCGACAGCGCTCGTCAAGGACCTGCCGGTCAACGCCCCGCACGCCATCGAGTCGACGGTGAACGTCCCTGGCGCATCCTGGGCAACTGCCGCGTGGTTCGTCGCTAACGCGGACCGGTTCGGAATCGAGTCGGTAACCTACTCGGGACGCGAGTGGACCCGAGCCCACGGCTGGCGGGACAAGAAGAACGCCCCCTCAACAGCCGTCATAGCGACAATGCACACGTAACCCATCCGCCGGGCGCGTCGCTCGGGCACCGCCCCCAGGGGGCGGATGCCTCGCGCCGCCCCGCGCCTTCAGCGCGGGCCGCGTCGCGGCGGCGGGCTCTTCGCGCGAGCGCTCATCGCGCCCCGGGGTTGCGCCCTGGCGCGCCGCCAAGGGTGGCGCTTGCCTGGCGATTGCCGCCCCCGCCCTTGGGGCGGGAGGTGGTAATCGCCGTGGCGCACTAGTGCTCGGCCGCCTGTGGCGGCAGGTTGGCGATGAGCGGCGGGTCCTTATCGATCTTGCCGACCTTGGCCGCGCCGCCCGGCGAGCCGAGGTCGTCGAAGAAGTCGACGTTCGCCTGGGTGTAGTCGCGCCACTTGTCGGGAAGGTCGTCTTCGTAGAAGATCGCCTCGACCGGGCACACGGGTTCGCAGGCGCCGCAGTCGACGCACTCGTCGGGGTGGATGTAGAGCATCCGCCCGCCTTCGTAGATGCAGTCGACGGGGCATTCCTCGATGCATGCCTTGTCGAGAACATCGACACACGGCTCGGCGATCACGTAGGTCACTGCGGTCCTCCGGGCGGGGTACATGCCTGCGCGACCTAGTATGCCGCTCGTGGTGGAAGCGGATTGGGTCGGGCGGCGCATCGTGGTTCGGCGCGCCGTCGATCGCGACGAATCGGGCCGTCTGCTCTTCGCCGACGTCGTGGGCGATCTCCTCGAGTTGACCACCGACACGGCAACGGTTGAGGCGAAAGCCGGCTCGGTGGACATCCCGTTGTCGCACATAGCCGTGGCGAAGGTCGTCGAGCCCAGCGCCGCGGAGATTCTGGCCCTGTCGGCGGTGAGCTCACGCGGCTGGCGCGCCGAGGAGACCGCCGAGGTGGGCGGCTGGCTGTTACGTGCCAACCATGGCGTGACCAGCCGAGCCAACAGCGCGCTGCCGCTCCGCCGCCCGACGACTTCGCTCTCAGACACACTTGACGCCGCCCGTGAGTGGTACGCGGCCCGTGGGTTGCCGCTGCGCGTGCAGATCCCGTTACACGCTCGCCGGCTGCTCGACGCGGAACTCGCAGAGCGTGGCTGGCCGGCCAGCCACGAGACGCTCGTGCTCGCGCTGCGGATCCCGGCGGCGCCCGGCGCACCGGGAGTGCGCATCGTGGCCGAGCCGGACGACACATGGGTAGCCCGCTTCCGGAACGGGACGACACCGCCCGGCATGGCTGCGCTGCTCACCCGGCACGAGCGCGTGGGCTTCGCCGAGATTAGGCAGGACGGCATCCCCGTCGCCATCGGGCGGGGCACCGTCGACGACAACTGGCTCGGCATAACCGCCGTCGAGGTGGCCGCCGGGCAGCGCCGCCAAGGTCTGGCCACGGCGATCATGCACGCGCTGTGGCGGTGGGGTGCCGACGTCCACGGCGCCAAGTACAGCTACCTCGAGGTCGAGACGCAGAACGACCCGGCGATCGCGCTGTACCGCGGCCTCGGCTACTGGGAACACCACGTCTACCGCTACCGCACCGAAGCCTAGGAGTACCGCACCTTGGGGTCGATCACGCCGTACAGCAGATCGACCACCAGGTTCATCACCACGACCGCCGCCGCGGCGATCAGCACTCCGACGACGATGATGGGCAGGTCGGCGTCTTTGACCGCGGCGATGACCGTCTGGCCGATGCCGTTGAGGTTGAACACTGTTTCGGTGATCGCGGCAGCGCCGAGCAGACCGGCGATGTCCAGCCCGGCGATCGTGACGATCGGTATGAGGCTAGCGCGTAGCCCGTGCTTGAGGACCACCCGGTACGCCCGCACCCCCTTGGCCCGGGCGGTGCTGATGTAGTCCTCAGTCATCGTGTCGAGCATCTTCGCCCGAGTGAGCCGGATGTAGAGCGCGAGGTACGCGAGCGCGAGCGTGATCCACGGCGCGAGCATCCCGGCCGCCCAGCCGACCAGATCGTGCGCCGGCGACACGTACTGCGGCTCCGGCAGCAGCCCGTACTTGACCGACACGATGTTGTACAAGATCAGGCCAACGAAGAACGTCGGGAACGAGTAGCCGATCAGCGAGACGCCGAGCAACGTCTTGTCGAGGATCTTGCCGCGCCGGACAGCGGACAGCACGCCGAGGCCGACCCCGAACACGATCCACAGCACGAATGCACCCAGAATCAGCGACAGCGTGACCGGCGCGGCACGGCCCATCACGTTGTTCACCGTGGTCTGCTGCGACGGCGAGTAGCCGAGACACGGCGCCCGGCAGTGCGTGATCAGCTCGGGATGCGTCCGCTTGAGTTCCGGGTCGTCCGGGAAATCCCGGGAGACGACCAGCCCCTTGAGGAACGCGCCGTACTGGTTCGCCACGGAGCGGTCGTACCCGAGCGTGTGCCGGTTCTGCGCGATGAGTTGGGGCGTGCACACCTTGCCGCAGGTGAGCCGGGCCGGGTCACGCGGGATCGCGAAGAACAGCAGAAACGTGACGATGCTGATCGCGAATAGCATGATCACGATCGCGATCACGCGCCGGAGCACGTATGCGAGCAAGTCCCTATTGCACGGCCGCAACGGCCAGGTCGACGTAGCCGCCGAAGGCAGCGTTAAGCAGGAAGCCCTTGATGTTTGAGCCGTACAGGTACAGCGCCTTGTCCGCCATCATCGGGATGATGACGCCGTCCTTCACAACCTGCTGATCGATCGCCGACCAGGCCTGCTGCTGGGCGCCGCTGTCCGTCAACGACAGTGCGTTGTCGATCGCCTTGTTGGTGAGGGGGTCGTTGTAGGCGGCGACGTCGTTGCCGAGCGATTCTGCAGAGATGTTGGCCCGTCCGTCGAGCAGCGGCGGGATCACCGTCGATCCCGACGGCCAGTCGGCCGCCCAGCGCGCCCAGGTGACGTGGCCGGTCTGGCGTGGATTGGCGATCACGTCGTAGTACGTGTCGGGGTTCAACCCGTCCAGAGTGACCTTGAAGCCGGCCTTCTCCAACTCCGACTTGATGTTGGTGGCGAGCTTGTCTTGCGTCAGATCCTTCGGGTATTGGTACGTGATCGGATACGGCACGCTGATGCCGGCCGCCTGCAGCACCGCCTTGGCCTTGACGGTGTCGCCGTCGTCACCCACCCCGAACGGGTCGTATCTCGTGTACGCCTTGAGCAACGGGCTGATCAGGGAGTTGGTGGGCGATCCGAGCGCCGAGCCACCCCATGCCGTGACGTAAGCCGTCCGGTCGACCGCCATCGCGATCGCTTGGCGCGCCTGCTTCTGCGGCACCTTGTCGACGTTCACCGACAGGTAATGGATGTAGCCGTCCGTCACGCTCTCGGAACGGCTCCGCAGGTTCGCGCTGAGCACGGTCGGAGCGGCTGCCGGTGGCGCAGTAGTGGTGGTGACCGTGTTCTTTGCGCTGCCGTTGTCGGACTCGAGCTTCTGATAGATCGTGTCGGCTGTCTCGCCGAAGGTCGTCACGATCTGGTCCGGGTATGCCTTGCGGACATCGTCGGTTGACGCGACCCAGTACGGGTTTCGCACCAGTGTGCCGCCGCGCACCGGGTCCCATTTGCCCTTAACCATGTAGGGACCATCGGAGAACACCGATGAGTCGTACTTGGTGCCGGTGTCCTTGTCCTGACGGACGGCGGCGAACGCGGGCAGGGTCACGGTCTCGCTGAAGTCCGCGACCGGGTGGCGCAGGTGGAATACGATCTTGGTTGCCGACGGGCAGTCGATCGCCTTGTCGAAGCCGGCCTGGCCGCTCTTCTTGTACGGCCCGTTGTACAGCGCCTGGCCGTTCGCGTCGCGCGGCACGTCCAGGTAGTCGAGTGCGTAGACCGGTCCGCCGTTGATGATGTCCGTTGCGAACGTGCGGGAGATGCCGTACTTGAAGTCCTGGCAGGTCACCTGCTTGCCGTCCTGCCACTTGATGTCCGGCCTGATGGTGAAGGTCCATGTCTTGGCATCGACGGACCGCGTGCCGGTGTCGGTGGCGGCATCGGCCACCACGTCGGTGGAGTTGGCGCCCTCGGCGGCCGGGAACGTGGTGAGCGTGCGGGCCAGGGTGCGTGACTCGAACGCGATGGCATCGCCGTAGTAGTTGCGCTGCGGATCGAGGTGCGTGTAGGCCCGGAACGTGTTCACGTAGAGGGTGCCGCCGCGATGCTGGCCGCTGCCGGCGTTACCCGTCTGGGGCGCCTTGCCTCCCTTGCCGGTACATGCGGCGAGCGCGAGCACGGCGACGATACCGCAGGCTGTAGCGAACCTCATCCTGACTCTCCTGGGGGACAACTGCCGGCGTACATGGTTCCATCCGCCTCAGAGTCGGTCGGATCTGGGGTTGAGGGCGTCCGCGATGCCGTCACCGAGCAGGTTGAACGACAGCACGACAAGCACGAGCGCGATGCCGGGGACGAAGAAATACGCCGGGTCGCTGGTGACATACGGGACCGCATCGGTGAGCACGGTGCCGAGAGTCGGGAACGGTGGCTGCAGGCTGATGCCGAGGTACGCGAGCGCAGCCTGTGCGGAGACGAACACCGGCATGGTGATCGTCGCGTACACCAGGATGGTCCCGCGCAGGTTGGGCAGCAGTTCCTTCCACAGGATGCGCCCCGGGCCCGCGCCGAGCGAGCGCGCCGCCATGACGTAGTCCTTCTCGCGGAGCGACAACACTTCGCTTCGCACCACGCGGGCGAGGCGCGGCCAGCCGAATACAGCCAGTACGACGATCAGGTACACCACGACGCGGTCGTTCTGCGGTGGCTGCCCCAGGAACACCGGTGACAAGGCGATCAGCATGATCAGCTGCGGGAACGCGAGGATGAGGTCCATGGCGCGGGCAAGCGTCGCGTCCACCCAGTGGCCGACGTAGCCCGCGATCAGCCCGATCGTGGCCCCGATCAGCACCGTGAGCGTGGTGGCGGCGAGCGCGATGCTGATGTCGAACGTCAGGCCGTAGAGCACTCGGGCGAGGACGTCTTGCCCCACACCCGGGACGACACCAAGCCAATGGTCCCTGCTCGCCCCGCTGAACGGGCCGGTCGGGACGGAACCGACGCCCTGCACCAGCTCCGGGTGCGGAGTGGACGGATCGATGACGTTGAACGCCTTCAGGAACGGAGCGGCTACTGCCAGTAGCACCATCACCCCGACCACGTACAGGCTCGCCATGGTGACCCGGTCCTGTCGGATGCGTCGCCAGGCGATGCCGGTTGGCGAGCGTCCTTCGATACGGACCGGGGTCGCCACGTCGAGGACCGTTTCGACCGCGCTGACCGGCACGGACATCGGCCGCGTGACCCCCTTCCGGCGTACCGACGGAGGCTAGACGGTTTCGGTGTCTATTCGCCAGCCCGACGCCATTTCGTGACCGCTTCCCGGAGTCACGATGGCGGCCGGACCGTACCCTGATGGGATGCCCGAGCCGTCCAATCAGAAGCTGCTCGTGATCTCGTTCGACGACCGGCTGCGCGCGCAGGAGTTCCTGCTCGCCGCCACGCGCCTCCAGAAGGAGCAGGACCTGCAGTTGCACGATGCGGTTTTCGTCCAGCGCAGCGCGGACGGCACATCGCACGTCACCGAGACCACCGACGTCACCGTCAAGCGTGGAGCACTCGGCGGCGGAGTGTGGGGGTTGCTGCTCGGCACGCTGTTCGGCGGCCCGATCGGAGGGCTCATCGGTGGTGCCGCTACGGCAGGCGGCGGTGCACTCTACGCGAAGCTGGTGGACACCGGCATCAAGGACGCTACGGTCGCGCAGTTGCGCACCGCCGTACCTCCTGGGCGCACCGCGCTTGCGCTGCTCGTCAGCCACGTGTCGGTGGCCGACCTGCAGCGCGAGCTGACCCGCTTCCCCGGAGCGGAACTGGTCGAATCCGATCTCCCCCCGGCGGCAGTCGCCGCGGTGCAGAACGCTCTCGCCGAGGCGAATCGAACCCCGTTTACCGACGCCCCCGCGTCCGTCCCGCCGGCCGCGGGCGGCGCCCCTCCGGCTGCGGAGTCTCCTCCGGCTGCGGAGTCTCCTTCGGCTGCGGAGTCTCCTTCGGCTGCGGAGTCTCCTTCGGCTGCGGGCTCCCCGCCGCCGGATGCTGTGTAGCTTCGTTGCCGCCGGGACGGGCAGGTGGCCGCCCCACCGTCAGCGTCATGACCGTGACCCCGCCGGCGACCGTGCCCGCGGCGAGCATCCCGTAGGTAACCCAGGGCTGTGCGCCGCTGCCCGCCGGCAGCAACACGTCGCCTTCCGGCCGCGATGAGCCCAGCAGCAGCACCGTGATCAGCCACAGTACGAACGGCACCCCGCAGACCAACGGCGAGGCGCCGAGCTGCCGTGCGAGCAGCGGCAATCCGACGTTCGTCGCTATGGCCAGCACAACGGAGATGGGGAAGATCATGCCGCCCCAGTACAGCGGGGTCAGCAGCACGGTGAGGAAGCCTGCCAGCACCGCGCATAACGCGCAGAGAACGAGGCCGATGCGCATCACGCCGGCTCACCACTCACGAGCCCGGTCACAGCTCGATCCCGCTGAACAGATCCGTTTCCCGGCCGTCGGCGTCCCGGTCCGGGCCGAGTTCACCCTTCGCCAGCCGGAAGTACTCCACGGCTAGCACCTCACGTCCCAGCATGTTCGACAGCGCGAAGAACGGCCCGTCGACGCTGACCTGTGTCGCGTGGGCGCGTAGTGCCGCCAGCTTTGCCGAGGCATGCTCCCGCGCGTCGATAACCGTGGTGATCACCTCATCGTCGACGCCGAACGGCAGCTCCTCGACGGTATCGACGCCGAAGTAGGACGACCGCGACGCCTTCAGCACCTCGAACCCACGCCGCAGCACGGACCGCGGTGTCGCCGTCCAGTAGAACTTGGCGACGATGTCCGGTGCGGCAGCGACCGCGGCGGCCGCCACGCGGTGCGCCATGATGTGGTCAGGATGGCCGTAGTCGCCGTTTGGGTCGTAGCTGACCACCACCTGGGGCCGGGTCTCGCGGATGACATCGAGCGCGGCACTCACCGCCGCGTCGAACACCTCCGGATCGCGAGCCGCCCGCCAGAGGGCGCGTGGGTGGTCGTTGGCGGGGGTGTCCATCATGCCGCTGTCACGGAATCTGCCGGTGCCGCCCAGGAATCGGTGGTCGGTAACCCCGAGCTGGCGCATCGCTTCGGCGAGTTCGCCGATGCGATAGCCGCCGAGCTGGTCGGCGTCATCGGCACGTAGCAACTCCAGCTCGGGCACCAGGATCTCGCCCTCCTCGCCGAGCGTGCAGGTGAGGAGCGTTACCTGCGCACCCTCACCGGCGAATCGGGCCATAGTCGCGCCCGTCGCGATGGTTTCATCATCCGGGTGCGCGTGAACCAGCAGCACGCGGCGCGAGGGCACTGTCACACATACCCCCTGCTCTTCGCGCGAGCGCTCATCGCTGCGATGACGTCACTAACCGGCCCACAGCGACCCTGCGGTTCTCGCTCGAAAGCCTACGGGTCGCCCCTAGGCGCTGCCCTCGCCAGGCTGCGCCGACCCGGGTGCGAAGGGTGCTGACGCAGTCACCGGTGCCACTGAGTCATCGATCACGCCGAGGTCGACGTGCACCTCAGCGAAGTGGCATGCGGTCATGTGCCCGGGCTGTTTCTCCTCCAGCTGCGGCACCTCGCTGCGACACCGCTCCTGATCGGTTTCACTGAGCTGCTCGCGGTACTTGGGGCACCGGGTGTGGAACACGCAGCCGGATGGTGGGTTGATCGGGCTGGGCAGGTCGCCGGTGAGCAGGATGCGCTCGCGCTTGAGCTCCCTGCGCGGGTCCGGCACCGGCACCGCCGACATCAGCGCCTGCGTGTACGGGTGCATCGGCTTGCTGTAGAGCGTGTCGCGGTCGGCGACCTCCATCGCCTTGCCGAGGTACATGACCACGACGCGGTCGGAGATGTGCCGTACCACCGACAGGTCGTGCGCAATGAAGACGTATGTGATGTCGTACTCGGACTGCAGATCCTCGAGGAGGTTTACCACCTGCGCCTGGATCGACACGTCCAGGGCCGATACCGGCTCGTCACAGACGATCAGCTTGGGCCGCAGCGCGATCGCGCGGGCGATGCCGATGCGCTGACGCTGCCCGCCGGAGAACTCGTGCGGGTAGCGGTTGTAATGCTCCGGGTTGAGGCCCACGCGTTCCATCAGGCCCTGCACCTCGGTCTTGACGCCGCGCGGGGGCTTCACTCTCTGGATGTCGAACGGAGCGCCGATGATCGAGCCGACAGGGTGCCGCGGGTTAAGCGAGCCGATCGGGTCCTGGAACACCATCTGGAGGTCGCGCCGTAGCCGCCGCAGCCGGTTGGTGCCGGCCTTGGTGATGTCCTCGCCGTCGACTTTGATGGTGCCACCGGTCGGCTCGATCAAGCGCAGCACCGAACGTCCGGCGGTTGACTTGCCGCAGCCGGACTCCCCGACCAAGCCGAGCGTCTCGCCGGCGCCGACGGAGAAGGTCACGCCATCGACAGCCTTGACCGGGGCGCTCTTTCGCTTGATCAGCGTCTGCGTGTACTGCGGAAAGTACTTTTGCAGCTGCGTGACTTCCAGCAGCGGCGTCGACGCCGACGGCTGAGGTGTCGCGGTCACTGGAATACCTCGCTGCCTGCCCCGGACGCCTTTGCCAGCACGTCGCGGCGCTGCTCATCGGTCAGGAAGCACCGGGCATGGTGGGCGGTCCCGACCTCGAAGAGCTCCGGCTCCTCGGTGAAGCAGCGATCGCCGCCGACAACCTCAGGGAACGCGCAGCGCGGGTGGAACGAGCACCCGCCGGGCAGGTGAATCAGCGACGGCGGAGCACCGGGAATCGGATCGAGCCGGTCTTCGCGGTCGCGGTCGAGTCGCGGCATCGAGCGCAGCAGCCCCCAGGTGTAGGGGTGCGACGCGGTGAAATATACGTCGCTGGTCGAGCCGGTCTCGATGGCCCGCCCGGCATACATGACGAGCACGTCGTCTGCGATGTCGGCGACCACGCCGAGGTCGTGGGTGATCATGACGATCGCGGAACCAAAATCGCTCTGAAGGCCCTTCATCAGCTCCAAGATCTGCGCCTGAACCGTGACATCGAGCGCGGTCGTCGGCTCGTCGGCGATGAGCAGCTTCGGGTCGTTGATCAGCGCCATCGCGATCATCGCGCGCTGCCGCATGCCGCCGGAGAACTCGTGCGGGTACTGGTCGATCCGGCGTGAGGCGTTCGGAATGCCGACTCGGTCGAGCATGTCGATCGCGCGCTTGTGAGCTGCCTTGCGCGACCCACCCTTGTGGTGGACGAGGTAGGCCTCTTCGATCTGGTTGCCGATCGTGTAGTACGGGTGCAGCGCGGACAGCGGATCCTGGAAGATCATCGCCATGCTGGCGCCGCGCCGCTGCCGGATCTGCTCGTTGCTGGCATGCAGCAACTCGGTGCCGCCCAGCCAGACCTCACCCTCGAGCTTGGCGCGAGTGCGACGCAGCAGCCCCATGACCGCTTGCATGGTGACCGATTTGCCCGACCCGGATTCGCCGACGATGGCGAGGGTCTTGCCCTCGTCCACCGAAAAGTCGACGCCGTCGACAGCCTTGACGAGACCGTCGTCGGTCGGGAAGTGCACCTTCAGTGCGGTTACGTCGAGGTACGGACGGGGTCGCCCACCCCTGGGATCGACCTCAGTTACCTCGATGTCGTCGATTTCCGTTCCTTCCACGTCACGACCTCCTAGTACCGCACTCGAGGATCGATCACTCCATACAAGAGGTCAACGACGAGGTTGGCCAGGATGACGAAACATGCTGCGAGCAGCACGATAACCACGATAACCGGTAGGTCGAAGACAGTCACAGCCTGCACCGTTGCGTAGCCCAGACCCTGGAAGCTGAACACGGTCTCGGTAATGGGCGCACCGGCGAGCAGGATGCCGAAATCGAGGCCAGCGATCGTGACGATCGGCGTCAACGCGGCGCGCAATGTGTGCTTGAAGACCACTTTGCGTTCCCTGACCCCCTTGGCCCGGGCGGTACGCAGATAGTCCTCACCCATCGTCTCCAGCATGTAGGCACGGGTCAGCCGGATATAGGCCGCCGCAAAGACGAGCGCCAGTGTGAGGGAGGGTAAGAATAGGTTGTAGAGCCAGTTGCCTACGCCACTGCTGATACCGACATACGCGGGCGGCTGCATCCAGTTGAACTGGAAGACGACGAGCTGCAATATGAGCAGTGATACGAAGAACGTCGGGAACGAGTAAAACAGTAATGCCCCCGACACGAGTGCCCTGTCCAGAAATCTGCCTCTGAACAAGGCAGCCACAATGCCGAGTAAGACGCCCGAGACCAGCCACATAACGAAGCCCAAGATGACGATCGACATCGTCACGGGGATCTTCGGTTTCAGGTACGTCCACACCTCTGAATTGCGCAACGGCGAATAGCCGAGGCACGGCGCCTTGCAGGTGAGGATCAGGTCGGGACGGGCTTTCTGGAGTGCCTTGTCGGCCGGGAACTTCCGGTCGTGGAAAAGGCCTCCGATGAAATTGATGTACTGAACGGTGATCGGCTTGTCGAGTCCGAGGTATTGACGGTTGGCCTCGATACCGGTTGGCGTGCAGTTCTTGCCGCAGGTGAGGCGTGCCGGGTCGGTCGGCGTTGCATAGAAGATCAGGAATGTCACGATGCTCATGACGAGAAGCAATCCCACCGCGCCGATCAAGCGCCTGATCGTGTACCAGACCATGGTCGCCGCCCGATGCCGGGCGTCTCACCTCTCTCCGCCACGCGTTATGTGGCGCATCGTGGGTAGGAACGTTGCCGCCCCCACCCACGATGCGCGATGTGGTTACTCGCTCTGAATCAGCTGCTTGCGCCGACGAGACCCATGTCCGGGTAACCGTTCGACGCGCTGTCCTCCTGGTAGTTCGTCACGCCTGAGCCGTGCAGCCGCAGGAACTTCTCGATGTCCAGCGGAATGTACGCGACGTCCTTGGCGAGCGTCTCGGACAGGTCGCCCCAAGCGGCGTTGCGCTTAGCAGTGTCCTGTTCGTTGTACGCGGCGTCCATGGCGGCGTTGGCGGACGGGCTCGCGTACCAGCCGTAGTCCTGCCCGTTCGATGCCGACGAGAGGTTGACCCGGCTGTCGAAAAGCGGCGGGACCACGGTCGAGGCGTTCGGCCAGTCGGCACCCCAGCCGGCCCACGTCAGGTCGTACTTCTTGGCGTTGTTCGGGTTCTGGATCACGTCGTAGTACGTGTCCGAGAGGCTCTCGAGCGTCACCTTGAAGCCCGCCTTCTCCAGCGCCGCCTTCAGCGAAGACGCCTGCGCGTCGGTGGTCGGCGTGCCGCCGTTGTAGGTGAAGTGGATCGGGTACGGGATCTGTACACCGGCCTGCTGCAGCAGCGAGTGCGCCTTGTTCGGGTCACCGCCGTCGGGAGCCCCGAACACGTTGCCGAAGTTCTTGTAGCCGGTAACGGTCGGCAAGATGATGCTGTTCGCCGGCTTGGCGAGCGCCGGGCCACCGTACGCGGTGATCCAGCTCGTCTTGTCGGTCGCGACGGCCAGCGCCTCGCGCACCAGCGGGTTGGTGACCTTCTTGAAGTTCGGCAGCAGGTAGTCGACGAACGGCGTGTCCGGGTTCGTCATGCGGCTCTTCTGCTGGACCACGCGCGCCTGGTAGGCGGGCGGCGCGGAGCGGTCGGTGACCGCGAACTTGTCCGGGCCTGAGTCCTTCAGCAGCCGGTCGAAGATGCCCTCAACCGTGAGGCCCTCCTGCCACACGATCTTGTCCGGCAGCGCCAGGCGGAGACCCGGGTAGTCAGTGCTCGGGTCGTAGTTCGGGTTGCGCACCCACGTGCCGCCGTGGCCCTCTTGCCAGGTGCCCTGCAGCATGTAGGGGCCGTCGGAGAAGATCGCGAAGTTCGACTGCGCGCCCTTGTCCTGGGAGGCCTTGAACGGGTCGAACGCCGCCAGCGCACCGGACACGGCGTAGTTGAAGTCGCCAACCGGCTTCTTCAGGTTGAAGGTGATCGTGTTTCCGTTGCAGACGACGGCCTTGTCGTAGAGAGCCTGGCCCTTCTTGGTGTAGGGACCGTCGTACTCCGAACTGCCGTCCGGCTTGCTCGGGATGTTCAGGAACTGGAGGGCGTAGTTCGGGCCACCCGTGATGGTGTTCACCGCGAACGTGCGCGAGACGCCGTACTTGATGTCCTCGCAGGTGACCGGCGACCCGTCCTGCCACTTCGGACCGCTCTTCAACGTGAACGTCCACGTCTTGTTGCCGTTGGAAGCTGTGCCGGTGTTGGTGGCGAGGTCGGGTACCAGCGAGTTGTCCGGCTTCAGCTGAGTGAGCGACCGGTAGAACAACCGCGAAGCGTCCGTCAGGTCACGGCCGATGTACGTGCGCTGGGGGTCCCAGTGCTCGACGTTGCGCTTCGTCAGGTAATAGATCGTGCCGCCCTTTTTGGTGTTGGCAGCACTCGTGGCTGACGACGACGCGCTACCTGTTCCGCCGCCGCCGCCCCCCTTCTTCGACGAGCTGCACGCGCTCGCCGTGACGGCAACCGCCACGCCGAGCGCACAGATCGCCACCCGCCTGTTCAGAGTGGTCATCCAATCGTCCTCTTTCTCGGGTACCACCCTGTGTGGTACACGCTTCCGCGGAACGGGCGTTCCGTGGCCTTTACCGCGTCGACTTCGGGTCGAGCGCGTCCCGGAGTCCGTCTCCGAGCAAATTGAAGCTGAGCACGATCAGTACGAGCGTGATGCCGGGTAGGTAGAAGAATGCCGGATCTGCGCTGTAGTAGTTCACCGAGTTGCTCAGGATGTTGCCGAGGCTGGGCGTCGGTGCCTGCAAGCCCACCCCCAGGTAGGACAGTGCGGCCTCTGCACCAATGTTAAGCGGAAGTGTGAGAGATGCAAAAACAAGTAACGGAGCCCACAGGTTGGGCGCGAGCTCCTTGAACCAGATCCGCCGCCGTTTCGCGCCCAGGCTGCGGGCCGCCTCGACGAATTCCCGGTTACGCAGCGAGAGCACCTGCCCCCGGATGATGCGGCCGAAGTAGGGTCCGGAGAAGAAGCCGAGCACCAGGATCAGGTACACGGCGCTGACTGGCGTTCCGTTCGGGCCGCCGGGGATACCGGCATCGGAGAGCCGCTGCTTGAGCACCGGCGAGAGCGCCAGCAGCATCAGCGTCTGCGGGAAGCACAGGACCAGGTCCATGAAGCGGCTGATCCAGTAATCAGTGCCCTTGCCCATATAGCCGGAAATGATGCCCAGCACGCCACCCATCACCACGCTCAGCAGCGTGGCCGCGGTCGCGATCAGCAACGAGAAACTGACCCCGAGCGCGACCCGGGATAGGACGTCGCGGCCGGTGCCCGGCTCGACTCCGAAGAGGTGCGACCAGCTCATGCCACCCCACGACCCGGTTGGCATGGAGCCGAGGCCGCCCACCAGGTTGTTGTGGAACGCATACGGCTGAAGGACCTTGGCGCTGTTGAGGAACGGCGCAGCGATCGCGAGCAGCGTAATGAGAATGCAGACGACCAGCGCGACCATGGAGACCTTGTCGCGCCGCAACCGCAACCACGCAATTTGTGCGGGCGACCGGCCGGAGATGCGCTCCTCACCCTCAGGCCGCGCCTGGACGTCTTCGACCTGTTGAGTTTCGAGGTCGATCTGGCTTATGGGCGCACCCATCGAGCAAAGACCTCCTCGTTTACGGACAGCAAATAGCGTGCCGGTTTGAAGTCGGATCCGACTCAGCGATGCAGCCTAAGCCTTAGCTCACAGGTAGAGGTACCTCGGCCAGCAGCCGTCGCCATTTCGTGATGCAGTGTCGCTGAATCTGATACCTAGCTCCGCGCGGGTGCCCACCGGCGGTGGCACATATGAGAGCTTCGCGAAGTATTCTGACATCGGAGTGCCATTGGCATCACAACGGCAAGCCAGCATAGCGAACATCGCAAGTGGTTACTGTGCGCGATCTCTTAGGGCGGCAAGTTCGCGCTGCAAGCCGCGGATCACGCGACGGCGCGAGTAGCGCGGCCACCGCCGTGGCCGTTCGAGCGTGACGAGGACTCCAGCACGGGTCTCAACCACATAGCTCGTCACGCCCGCCGGCAGCTTCGCGACCGCAGCGTGCACGGATTCAGCGGGCGCAGCGACGATCGCGGCTACCCGTACTGACCTAATCGGCCTTTTGGGGGCGCTCTTCGCGCTAGCGCTCATCGCCTGTCGCGCAGGAACGGCAGCGTCTCCCGGACCTCGCGGACGTGCTCCGGCGTGACCTCCGCCACGAGAACGGCTTCGCCGATCGATGCCTCGGCGAGGGTTCGTCCGAGCGGGTCGATGATCGCGCTGTCGCCCACATGATCGAGGTCCTTCACGGCGCCGACCCGGTTGACGCCGAGGACGTACGCCTGGTTCTCGATGGCCCGCGCGCGAAGCAGCGTTCGCCAGTGTTCGCGCCGCGGCGCGGGCCAGTTGGCCACGACGACGTAGAGGTCGGTGTCGCGGGCCAGCGCCCAGAACTCGTCCGCGAAGCGCAGGTCGTAGCAGACGAAGACGCTGACATTCACGCCCTCGACGTCCACGGTCAGGAACTCGGTACCGGCGGTGTAACGCTCATGCTCGCCGGCGTAGCTGAACGGGTGGATCTTCGCGTAACGGTGCACCGTTCCGTCCGGTGCAGCGAGCACGGCGACGTTACGGGCTCGTCCGTCGGCGGACCGCTGCGCGATCGAGCCCACCAGCCAGCAGCCGTGCTCACGAGCCTTGTCGACCAGAAACTGCTCGCTCGGGCCGCCCTCCTCCTCGCCGATGCGGTCCGGCCGCATGGAGAAGCCGGTCGCGTACATCTCGGTAAGCGCTATCAGACGCGCCCCCGCTGCGGCTGCCTGCGCGATCAGCGGAGTCACTCGCTTGCGGGTGGCCACGCCGTCTTCCCAGTCGATGTCGTGCTGGATCGCGGCGACCTTCATGCGGTGGCTCCCTTCAGGCGGATCAGTGCTTCGGCGAGCACCTCCGGTCGCTTGCAGAACGCGAATCGGACGTGGGTGTCGCCGGCGTCCGAGTCGTAAAACACACTGCTCGGTATTGCGACTACGCGTTTGTCGCGTGGCAAGGCACGGCAGAACTGGACGGCGTCAGCGTGGACGTCGACGGTGGCGAAGTACGTCGCTTGCGGTCGGATCACGTCGTAGCCGAGTTCGGCCAGCCCGTCGCATAGCACGTCGCGCTGTAAGCGGAGTTGCGCCGCGGCCGCTTCGTAGTAGCTGTCGGGCAGCCCCAGACCGTGGGCGATCGCCGGCTGAAACGGTCCGCCGTTGACATAGGTCAGGAACTGCTTGACGGTGCGCACGGCGGTCGTGAGGGGCGGTGTCGCGCAGACCCAGCCGATCTTCCAACCGGTGACGCTGAACGTCTTTCCCGCACTTCCGATCGTGACGGTGCGCTCGCGCATCCCGGGCAAGCTCGCGATCGGGACGTGTTCACCCTCGAAGAGCAGATGCTCGTACACCTCGTCGGTGATCACGATGAGGTCGCGCTCGATGGCGAGGTCTGCGATCAGCTGGAGTTCGGCACGGTCGAATACCTTGCCGGTCGGGTTGTGCGGCGTGTTGAGCAGAATCACCTTTGTTCTCGGGGTGATCGCCTGGCGCAGCGCGTCCGGGTCGAACGTCCAGCGCCGCTCGCCGGGCCGTAGCGTGACGACCGTGCGGCGCGCTCCGGCGAGGGCGATGCACGCGGCGTAGGAGTCGTAGTACGGCTCGAACGTGACCACTTCGTCGCCGCCATCGACGAGTGCCAGCAGTGCGGCCGCGATCGCCTCGGTGGCTCCGGCGGTGACCAGCACTTCGGTATCGGCGTCGAACTCGAGGCCGTAGAACCGCCGCTGGTGGCGCGCGATGGCGTGGCGCAGTTCGGGGATGCCCGGACCGGGCGGGTACTGGTTGTGCGCGCCGTCCTGGATTGCGGCAACCGCGGCCCGCAGTACCTCGGCCGGGCCGTCGGTGTCGGGGAACCCCTGCCCGAGGTTGACGCTGCCCGTTGCGACGGCGAGCGCCGACATCTCGGCGAAGATCGTGGTGCCGAATCCCTGCATCCGGGCAATGAGCGGATCGACGACGGTCACGCCTGCGAGCCTACGTGTCCCCAGCCGCTGCGACGGATCACCGGCGAGCACGCAACTTCGCGCGGTCCTGGGCAGGAAGTACCACCTTGCGCAGGCGCACCGCCGCGGGCGTGACCTCGACGCACTCGTCCTCGCGGCAGAACTCCAGCGCCTGCTCCAAGGACAGCTGCCGGTGCGGGATGAGACGAACCAGCTCCTCCCCCGTGGACGAGCGGATGTTGGTGAGCTTCTTCTCCCGGGTTGGGTTGACGTCCATGTCGTCGGCGCGGGCGTTCTCGCCGACGATCATGCCCTCGTACACCTCGGTGCCGGGGCCGACGAACATCGTGCCGCGCTCCTGGAGGTTGAACAGCGCGTACGCGGTGACCGGGCCCAGGCGATCCGCCACGAGCGCCCCGGTCGGGCGGGTGCGCAGCTCGCCCGCCCACGGCTCATAGCCGTCGAACACGTGATGGAGCAGCCCGGTGCCACGGGTCTCGGTGAGAAACTCGGTGCGGAAGCCGATCAAGCCACGGGACGGGACGCGGTACTCCATGCGCACCCAGCCGCTGCCGTGGTTGACCATCTGTTCGAGGCGCGACTTGCGCAGGCCGAGCAGCTGGGTCACCACCCCGACGTACTCCTCCGGGACGTCGATGGTCAGCCGTTCGACCGGCTCTTGCACCCGGCCGTCGATGGTCCGGGTAACGACCTGCGGCTTGCCCACCGTGAGCTCGAACCCCTCGCGGCGCATGAGCTCGACGAGCACTGCCAGCTGCAATTCACCACGTCCCTGCACCTCCCAGGTGTCGGGACGGTCGGTGGGCAGCACCCGCAATGAGACGTTGCCGACCAGCTCGGCGTCCAGGCGGCTCTTCACGAGTCGCGCGGTGAGCTTGGTGCCGGATTCCCCTGCCAGGGGCGAGGTGTTCACACCCATGGTCATCGATATGGACGGCTCGTCCACGGTGATGAGAGGCAGCGGCCGTGGATCGTCAGGATCAGTGAGCGTCTCGCCGATTGTGATTTCGGCGATGCCGGCGATCGCGATGATGTCGCCCGGGCCGGCCTCGTCCGCGGGAACACGGTCGAGCGCCTCGGTCATCAACAGCTCGCTGATCTTGACGCGCTGCATGCTGCCGTCGGTACGGCACCAGCCGACGACCTGGCCTCGGGCGATCCGTCCGCTGTAGACGCGGCAGAGCGCGAGCCGGCCGAGGTA
>JBPYES010000546.1:0-2418 GCA_051984825.1 Jatrophihabitantaceae bacterium | reverse complement strand
GTGCGCAGTGTGCGAACCAGCGACCCGGAACTGCTCAGCCAGTACGGCCGGATCACCCTCGTCGCGTCCGGCGGGGGCGGCGACTCGCTGCCCACCCTCGACCGGTCCGTGCTGCATTCGGTGATCAACGACCGCGGTGGTGTCGGCTTCGCCCGCGACGGAGGCCGGCCGGTACCGTACAACCTCACGTCCAACCTGGCGGCGGTGAGCGCCAGCAGTGATGGCGCGTCCGCGAAGAGCATCGGCTTCACGTGGGCGGCGAAGCTCAGCGGGGTGATCACGTCGTCACGCGGAATGGCGGTGCACACACTGGTCGGCGGCACGCCCGTCGACTTCCACTGGGACCGGGCCCGCCAGAAGTACGTGCGGGTGATCGGCGGCGTCGTGCAGCGGGCGGCCGACGGCTTCGTGATGGCCACCCCGAACGTGATCGTGCAGTACTGCACGGTCACGGTGCACCCCGGCGACGTCGATGTGGCGGGCAACCCGGCGCAGTACACACACTCGATCGGTCGCGGGAAGGTCGTGGTCTTCCGCAACGGCAAGCGCATCGACGGGACCTGGTCGCGGCCTTCCGCGGGAGCCGGCACGACGTTGCTCACCGCAGGCCACAAGCCGATCCCGCTTGCGCCCGGCGGCGCCTGGGTGATCCTGGTCGCCTCGGGAGCACCGCTGTCGAGCTGATCCGCGCGTATCGCGGGCCACTGAAGTTGCATCGGCCCGGCAGGCGGGCGGTTCGGCGTCCCTAGAATTGACGCCATGCCCGAAGCACAGCACACCACCGAACACGTCGTCGGCAGCGCCCGCGTCAAGCGCGGCATGGCCGAAATGCTCAAGGGTGGCGTGATCATGGATGTCGTCACACCCGAGCAAGCCAAGATCGCCGAGGACGCCGGCGCGGTGGCGGTGATGGCGCTCGAACGGGTGCCGGCCGACATCCGCGCGCAGGGCGGCGTCTCGCGCATGAGCGACCCCGACATGATCGATGGCATCATCGCGACCGTTTCGATTCCAGTCATGGCCAAGGCCCGCATCGGGCACTTCGTCGAGGCGCAGGTACTCCAGAGCCTGGGCGTCGATTACATCGACGAGTCCGAGGTGCTCACGCCCGCCGACTACGCCAACCACATCGACAAGTGGGCGTTCACGGTGCCGTTCGTGTGCGGCGCGACGAACCTGGGCGAGGCGCTGCGGCGCATCACCGAAGGCGCCGCGATGATCCGCTCCAAGGGCGAGGCCGGCACCGGTGACGTCTCCAACGCCACCACGCACATGCGCCAGATCCGCGCTGAGATTCGCCGGTTGCAGAACCTGCCGCCGGACGAGCTGTTCGTGGCGGCGAAGGAGCTTCAGGCGCCGTACGAGCTGGTCGCCGAGGTGGCACGCGCCGGCAAGCTGCCGGTCGTGTTGTTCACGGCGGGTGGCATCGCGACCCCGGCTGACGCGGCGATGATGATGCAACTGGGCGCCGAGGGAGTCTTCGTGGGCTCCGGAATCTTCAAGTCCGGCGACCCGGCCCGCCGCGCCGAGGCCATCGTCAAGGCCACCACGTTCTACGACGACCCGGACGTCATCGCCAAGGCATCGCGCGGTCTCGGCGAGGCGATGGTCGGCATCAACGTCGAGGACGTGCCTGCACCACACCGACTGGCTGAGCGGGGCTGGTAGCCATGTGCCGCAACATCCATACACTGCGCCCGCCGTTCGTCGAGAACGTCACCGACTACGACATCGAGGCAGCGGCGCTGCAGTACGTGCGCAAGGTCGCCGGCATGCGCGCGCCGTCCGCGGCCAACGCGGAGGCCTTCCAGCAAGCTGTCGATGCCGTCACGGCAGCAACCTCCGAGCTGCTCAGCAGCTTGGTGCTGCGCCCGTCCACGTCCAAGCACGCCAAGCCGTACGCCAACGCCACGGCGCACCGGCACTGACGATGAGCGCTCGGGCGGGATGACGCTCCCGTGCCTGTCACCATCGGCGTACTCGCCCTGCAGGGCGACGTCCGTGAACACCTAGCGGCACTTCGCGCCTGCGGCGTGCGGGCCGTGCCGATACGCCGCCCGGAGGAACTGGAGTCGCTGTCCGGCCTGGTGCTCCCCGGTGGCGAGTCGACGACCATGGCGAAGCTGGCCCGCACCTTCGAGCTGATCGAGCCGCTGCGCAAGCGCATCGAGGACGGGCTACCCGTGTACGGCTCGTGCGCCGGCATGATCCTGCTTGCGGACCGGCTCGTTGACGGTGTCGCGGGCCAGGAGACGATCGGCGGCATGGACATGACCGTGCGCCGCAATGCCTTCGGCCGCCAGGTCGATTCGTTCGAGGAAGACGTCACGATTGCCGGCATCGACGGCGGGCCGCTGCACGCGGTATTCATCCGAGCGCCATGGGTCGAGTCGGTCGGTCCCGCGGCCACGCCACTCG
>JBPYES010000545.1:0-22034 GCA_051984825.1 Jatrophihabitantaceae bacterium | reverse complement strand
GTCCTCGTCCCACGATGCGTTGATCTCCGGGGTGCGCCTGGCCGCCAGCATCACGGCCTTGGCCACGAACAGCAACGGGCTGACCTTGACGTCTCTGAAGTCCGGGCGCGCCGCGACGCGGTCGCGGAGCTCCATCGTCGCGGTCACGTCGACGGTGATGAATTCGGTGACGTGTGGGGCGGTGAAGGCGCTGGCCACCATCGCCGCAGCGGTGTGCTTGCGCACTCCCCTGATCGGGATGCGCGTCTCGCGGCCTGACGCCGGCGCGGCGGGCGTGACGGGCGTGACGGGGGCGGGTGCCGCCGCCGCTTGCTCGACGTCCGCGCGCGACACGGTGCCGTTCGGCCCGGTGGGTTCCACGGTGCTGATGTCGACCCCGAGCGTCTTGGCCAGCCGGCGCACCGGTGGCTTCGCGAGCACCCGGTGCCGGGTCTCGGGGGCATCGGCAGGTGGCTGTGTCGGCGCGACGTTAAAGGCCGGATGCGCGGACGGCGTATCGGGCGGCGCGCTCTTGCGGGCACGGCGCCGGGTAGAACCGCGCGGGCCGTAGCCGACCAGGACCGACTGCCGCTCCTCGGGCTCAGCGGCCTTGGTCCCGGCGCCTGCGGGTTGGACGGCCGCGGCTTCGGCGGGCGCGCTCGCCCCGACGTCGATGGTGATGATCGGCGCCCCGACGTCGACCGTGTCGCCCTCGGCGGCGTGTAGCTCGGCGACCACCCCGGCGTACGGCGACGGCAGCTCGACGGCCGCCTTCGCGGTTTCGACCTCGACGAGGGTCTGGTTGACCTTGACGATGTCGCCGGGCTTGACGTCCCAGCGCAGGATGTCGGCCTCGGTCAGCCCCTCGCCGACGTCCGGCATCTTGAACTGCTTGAGGTCTGGCATCAGTACTCCAAAGTGCGGTCGACGGCATCGAGGATGCGGTCGACGGTCGGCAGCCACTCCTCCTCGAGGCGGCTGGCCGGGTAGGGCGTGTCCAAGCCACCCACCCGCAGCACCGGTGCTTCGAGTGAGTAGAACGCCTTCTCCTGCACCCGGGCGGCGAGTTCTGCGCCCACACCGTGGCTGACCGCGGCCTCGTGGACGACGACCAGGCGGCCGGTCCGCTCCACCGACGCGATGACCGTAGCGGTGTCCAACGGCGAGATCGATCGCAGGTCGATCACCTCGAGGTCGTGGCCGTCGGCGTCCGCCGCCTCGAGTGCGGTGGCCACCATCGGCCCGTAGGCCACGACCGTGGCCTCTCGCCCGGGACGCACGACGCGCGCCTTGTGCAGCGGATACGGCTCGTCGCTGAGTTCGCCCTTGGCCCAGTACCGCCGTTTCGGCTCGAAGAACACCACGGGGTCGTCCGAACGGATCGACTGCTGGATCATCCAGTACGCGTCGGACGGATTCGAACACGCGACGACCTTCAGCCCGGCGGTGTGGGCGAAGTACGCCTCGGGCGACTCGGAGTGGTGCTCGACCGCACCGATGCCGCCGCCGAACGGAATCCGGATCGTGATCGGCATCCGGATCTTGCCGGTCGACCGGTTGTGCATCTTGGCGACCTGGTTGACGATCTGGTCAAAACCAGGGAAGACGAAGCCGTCGAACTGGATCTCGCACACCGGTCGGTACCCGCGGATCGCCAACCCGACTGCGGTGCCGATGATGCCGGACTCGGCCAGCGGCGTGTCGAAGACGCGGGCCTCCCCGAAGTCTTTCTGGAGGCCGTCGGTGATCCGGAAGACGCCGCCGAGCTTGCCGACGTCCTCACCCATGATGATCACCTTGGGATCTTCGTCCAGCGCCTTGCGCAGCCCTTCGTTGAGCGCCTTGGCCATCGTGAGCGTCACGCCGATACCTCCTCGAACGAGTCGAGGTAGGCGGCGAACGCGTCGCGCTGCTCGCGCAACTCGTCGGTCAGCTCGACATGCACGTGGTCGAACACCGACAGCGGATCCGGGTCGGGCAGCGCCCGGCAACCGGCCCGGACGTGCTCGGCCAACTGCTCGGACTCGCGGTCGATCGCATCGAAGAAGTCCTGGCTCACGTTGGCGTGCCGGGTGAGGTAGGCGCGCACCCGGGCGATCGGGTCCTTCAGCTTCCACGTCTCGGTTTCGGCGGCAAGGCGGTACCGCGTCGGGTCGTCGGACGTGGTGTGCGGGTTCATCCGGTACGTGAACGCCTCGATGAGCGTCGGCCCGAGCCCGGCGCGCGCCTGATCGAGCGCCTTGCCGGTGACGGCAAGCGAGGCGAGCACGTCATTGCCGTCGATACGCACGCCGGGGAAGCCGAAACCGCTCGCCCGGTGGTAGATGGGCACCCGGCTCTGGGTGGTCACTGGTGCGGAGATTGCCCACTGGTTGTTCTGGCAGAAGTAGACGATCGGCAGGTTTTCCGCGGCGGCCCACACGAAGGACTCGTTCACGTCACCCTGGCTGGATGCGCCGTCGCCGAAGAAGGCCAGCACGGCGGTGTCGCGGTGCGGGTCGCCGGTGCCGACTGCGCCGTCCCGGACAACACCCATCGCGTAGCCGGCGGCGTGCAGGGTCTGCGCACCGATCACGATCGTGTAGAGGTTGAAGTTGTTGTCGGCGGGATCCCAGCCGCCCAGATTCGTGCCCCGGAACAACCCCAGCAACACGAGCGGGTCGACGTCGCGGCACCAGGCAACGCCGTGTTCGCGGTAGGTGGGAAACGCCATGTCGTGCGGGCGAAGCGCCCGCCCGGCGCCGACCTGGGCCCCCTCCTGGCCGAGCAGCGACGCCCAGAGACCGAGCTCACCCTGCCGTTGCAGGGCGATCGCCTCGGTGTCGACGCGGCGGACGAGGACCAGGTCGCGGTACAGCGACTGGATCTCGTCGTCGCTGATCTCGAGTGGGTAGTCGGGGTGCTCTACGCGCACGCCCTCGGGGGTCAAGAGCTGGACCATGTCCGGCTCGGGGGGAACGGCATGCACCGCACATGCTCCTCTCGTCGGGCCATCGCACGCGGGGTCTCCGCGTCGAGCCGCCTGGCGATTGATGGGCTACCCGTTGGTACAGGGATGGCGTACCCGTGTATTGCCCAGGGGTTCCTACCATATCCGCGCTCGCTGTCCGGCCGCCGTGCGCCGGGGCGGCTCGCGTAGTGCGTCCAGATGTGCCCCTGGCATCACTGCGCCATCGCCGCTCAGTGCCTTGTGCGCGAGCGGATGAATCCGCTAAGAACTCTCTGCGCCCTGCCCGTCCCGATCGGGGGAATTTCGTGACTCGTGCCCGTCTCTGCCTGCTCGCAATCGTTGCGCTGTTCGCGCCGATGGTGTCAGTCGTCGTCCCGGCCTCGGCCGCCGCGCCGCCGGGTGACGACACGCCGGTGCTGCTCACTCCCAAGGGTGAGCACGACAACGGTGATGACGAGGCAAGCTTCGACAAGCTCCGTGACGCCTACTACTGGAGCCGGCTGCTCGCGGGCGACGACGGCGGCATCAGCCTGGACCAGGCCGCAGCACTGCGCTCGCAGGCCTCGACGCAGGCCAACGGGATTGCCGTCGCCTCGACGAGCGGCGCAGCCCGCGGCGGCACCTGGTCGAGTGCCGGACCCGATCCGATCGTGCAGGTCGCCCGCACGTCCAACACGTTCGAGGCGGTGTCCGGGCGCATCGGCGCACTGGCCATCCGGAACGACGGCACGATCATTCTCGGCGCCGCGCAGGGCGGCATTTGGACCTACGACGCGACGACCAAGATGTGGACGTCGCGAACGCCCGACGCGAACACGCAGTCGGTCGGCGCCCTGGCCATCGCACCGAGCAACGACAAGATCGTCTACATGGGCTCCGGCGAAGGCGCGCTGTCAGGCGACAGCTATTACGGCGACGGCGTCTACAAGTCCACCGACGGCGGCCTGACGTGGAACAACGTGTCCGGCGACATCTTCGACGGGCAGTCATCCACGGACATCGTGGTCGACCCGGCGAACCCGAACCACCTGTACCTGTCGACCGTGCGCGGCCGCGGCGGTGTGCGGCGTACGTCACACCCGGCGCAGAGTCAGTTCGGCGTCTGGGAGTCCACCGACGGCGGCGCCCATTGGACGCTGCGCAAGGGCACCACGGACGAGCTGCACGGCGCCACCGACCTGATCGCCGACCCGCAGAACTTCAAGGTGCTGTGGGCGTCGTTCTGGGGCGACGGCATCTACCGCTCGACCGACGGCGGCTTGACCTGGTCCAGCGCGCTGGGCAACCTGCCGGCCGGTAACTACCTCGAGGGCGGCACCCGCTTCTCGCTCGGCATCTCGCACCCGGCCGGCGCCGCGCACGCCACCGTGTACAGCGGCTTCGACTACTTCGACCTGTCCGGCACTTACCACCGCTCGCAGGTCTACAAGACCACCGACGACGGCACCACGTGGACGAAGCTGCCGACCGGGTCGGGCACCAACTCGATCCTCGACTACTGCGGCACGCAGTGCTTCTACGACAACGAGGTCAAGCCCGACCCGACCGACCCGAACACCGTCTACGTCGAGGGCTCCTACGGCTACAACTTCTCGCCGCAGTCCGGCGGCATCTGGCGATCCAAGGATGGCGGGCAGACCTGGCGGAGCGTCGGTTACGACCTGCACCCGGACTTCCACGCCATCGCGTTCCAGCCGAACAACACGCAGCACGTGGCGATCGGCAACGACGGCGGCGTGTGGCAGTCGTTCACCGGGGGCGGCCGCAACGGCGCCACCGACCCACTCTCCGCGGCCGACTGGGAGAACCTCAACGGCACCGTCGACCCGAACACTGCCGCCCTGATCCACTCCACGGGGCTGCGCATCTCGCAGTACACGAGCATTGCCACGGTGCCGAACATCCCGGGCCAGTACTGGGGTGGTACGCAGGACAACGGCACCCTGCGCAAGTCGCTTGCCAACGACCGGTGGTTCGACCAGGCCAGTGGCGACGGTGGCCAGGTGATCGTCGACCAGACGACCCCGAACACCGTCAATCCAGGCGTGCCGGCCTACGTGTTCGGCACCTACACCGGCATCACGCCGTATCGCTACAACCCGTCCGAGGCGAACACGTTCTTCGGTAACGAGTCGATCGACGGCGGCATCAACCTGCAGGACCGCGCGGAGTTCTACATCCCGTGGATTCAGAACCGGGCCAACCTGAACCAGATGTTCCTCGGCACCTACCGGCTCTACCGCACGAACAATGCCGAGACGCCTTCGGCCGGTGACGTGCACTGGGATGCGATCAGCCCTGACCTCACGACCGGCTGCACGGGCGCCGCGCCGAACGGTGCGCGCGGCTGCCTGATCAGCGCGATCGGCTCGGCCGACGGCGGCGACGGTGTGTACGTCGGCACCGACGACGGCGTGGTGTCGGTGAGCCCGGATGCGGTCACCGCCGCGACGCCGAGCTGGCACCAGGTCGGCGCGCAGAGCCTGCCGGGCCGCCCGGTGTCGCAGTTCGCGGTGGACCGGTCGAACTGGCGCATCGCCTACATCTCCTACGCCGGCTTCGGCGCGGCGACCCCGGGCAACACCGGGCACGTGTTCAAGACGACCGACGGCGGCGCCACCTGGAGCGACGTCAGCAAGGGCCTGCCGGACGTCCCGGTGAACTCGATCGTCATGGACCCGTCGTCGAACCGCACGCTGTACATCGGCACCGACGTCGGCGCGTTCGTCTCGATCAACGGGGGCACCACGTGGAAGCGGCTCGGCACCGGCATGCCGAAGGTGTCCGTGTGGCAACTCGACTACGACGCCACAAACGCGGTGCTGGCAGCCGGCACGCACGGTCGCGGCGCCTACACGCTGGACACCGGCGCGTCGACGCCGGGCCTGGTCGTGTCGACGTCCGACTCCGGCAAGCCGGTCGGCCCGGGCAGCACGATCGACTACACGATCACTGTCAAGAACGTGGGCAACGCCGCGGCGACCGGCGTCACGGTTAGCGCGCCGATACCGGCGAACACCTCCTTCGTGTCGGCGGGCAGCGGCGGCACCTACGGCGGTGGTTCGGTGCGGTGGAGCAACCTCACCGTGCCCGCGGGCGGCAGCGTCTCGGTGCCGTTCACGGTGCGGATCTCGGCGAGCCTCTCCTCCTCGGTGTCGTCGATCGTGAACGACGGCATCGTGGTGAAGTCCGACCAGGGCGCCAGCGCGACGGGTAGCCCGCACACCGTGGCGATTGCGCCGGCTCACAAGGTCACGATGGTGCCGGCGGAGCAGACCGGCGCGGCACGCGTAGGGAACGCCGCGTCCTACCACGTCGACCTCACCAACGGCGGTTACCAGCCGGACACGTACGCGATGACGTCGACCACGACCTGGCCGGCCACCGCCTACGACCCGACGTGCACGACACCGCTCACCACGACGGCCACCGTGCAGCCGGGTGACACGCTCGACGTGTGCATCAAAGTGAGCGTGCCGGCGTCGGCGGCCAACGGCGCGACGGCGGCCACCACGGTGACGGCGACGTCGTCCGCCGACGCGTCAGTGAGCGCTAGCGCGAAGCTGACCACGATCGCCGTTGCGGTCGACACTCTCGTCGTAGACGAGGACCTCGGCGGTCCCAACGTGCAGCAGTACTACGAGGACGCGCTGACCGCGAACGGCGCGCAGTTCAGCTACTGGGATCTGTCCGTTGATCCGAACATCCCGCAGACCCTGCTGAACGCGCACAAGAACGTGGTGTGGTTCACGGGCAACGCGTACCCGGGTCCGATCACGCCGTACGAATCGGAGCTGGCGACGTTCCTGGACGGCGGCGGGCGGCTGTTCATGTCTGGTCAGGACATTCTCGACCAGGCGGCGGGCACCACCGCGTTCGTGCACAACTACCTGCACATCAACTGGGACGGCACGGAGCGGCAGAACGACAAGGCCACGACCGCCGTCCACGGGGTCGCGGGCAGTCCGGTGAGCGACGGCATCGGCGCGGTGCCGCTCGATCACACCGTGCTGAACGCCACGTTCGAGGATCAGATCACGCCGCTCGCGCCGGCCGCGCCTGCGTTCACCGACGACACGACCGCCACCGACGCGCTGAGCGTCTCCGCGGGCGCGTACAAGGTGGTGTTCCTGGCGTTCCCGTTCGAGGCATACGGCTCAGCGGCCCAGAAGGCCGACCTGATGCACCGGGTGCTCACGTACTTCGGCTCGTGACCACTTAGTCGATTACGCAAGAATCCCTCGCCTCCGGCGAGGGATTCTTGCCTTGTCGGGCGCGTCGGGCGGCGCTAGCGGAGTTCCTCCGGCAGGTCCCCGACGACGGTCAGCCGGGACACGGCCCGGGTCAGGGTCACGTAGAGGCGACGCAGGCCGCCGGCCCGGGTCGGCTCGGCGGCGACGATCTCCGCGGGGTCGACGAGCACGACCGAGTCGAACTCCAAGCCCTTGGCAGCACTGGCGGGGACGAGCGCGACCCGCGGGTCGTCGGCGACGTCCGCCGTGCTGATGCCGGCAGCGACCAGTGCCTGCCGCGTCGCGATCGCCTGGGCATCCGGCGTGATGACGCCGACGGAGCCCTCGATGCCGAGGTATCGCGCGACCGCGGTCGTCATATCGTCCGCGTAGCCGAGGGCGTCCGTACCATGGCGTACGGAGGTCGCCGGCGGAACGTCGGCGATGTACGGCAACAGCCGGTTGGCGAGCTCGAGCACCTCGCCGGGCACCCGGTATCCGGCGGTGAGGGGCCGGATAGCGGCGCCGTCGTGGCCGAGGTGGCGCAGCGTGATCGGCCACGCGCCGGGCGCCCATGGCGTCGTTGCCTGGGCCAGGTCGCCCAGCACGGTCACCGATCCGATCGGGCAGCGACGGGCAATGGCGCGGCACTGCATCGGAGAGAGGTCCTGCGCCTCGTCGACCACCACGTGGACGTATGAGTCGACGCCGGTGATCGCAGCGACGAGTTCGTCGATCAGCACGGTGTCGGCGGCCGTCCACCGCTGGACACGGCCTGGCCGTGCCAGCGCGACTCGCTCCTCGGGGGTCAACGCGCGCCCGCATCGCTCCAAGAATTCAGCATCGCTGTACAACTTGGTAAGCAGCGCAAGCGGATCCAACGGCGGCCACACGGTGTCGACGAACTCACGGACCGGGGCGGACCGGGCGATGCGCGCCGTTTCCGCGTCGGAGGGTGCGCCACCGGCGTCCTCGCGCTGGCGGCGGATGTCCTCGGCGATCTGCGACCGCAGCCTGTCGCGTGCGATCGACCAGCGCACGCCGACGCGGCGCGCGTCGTCGATATAGCGGCGCAGTCGGTGGGCAGGGACCCGGTATCGCCGGGTGCCCACGACTGCGACGAGGTCGTCCTCGGGACGGGCGACGTGCGAGTAGACGGCGCGGCGGAGCACGTCAGCAAAGCGGGCGTCGCCCTTGAGGATCGCAAGCGAAGCCGGTTCCTCCGCGCGGACGCGCACGTGCGCCACGAGATCGTCCACCGTGGACTGACGAATACCGCCCTCGCCCAGGGCCGGCAGCACCTGGCCGATGTAATGCAGGAAGGCGCGGTTCGGTCCGACGACGAGCACACCAGAGCGCCGGAGCCGCGCCGGGTACGTGTACAGCAGATAGGCCGCCCGGTGCAGGCCCACCGCCGTCTTGCCGGTGCCCGGTGCGCCTTGGATGCACAGCGACGTGTCGAGGTCGGCGCGGACCAACTCGTCCTGGTCGGGCTGGATCGTCGCGACGATGTCGCGCATCGGGCCGACGCGCGGGCGTTCGATCTCGGCGCGCAGCAGCCCGGATGCCAGGCCCAGGGCCTCGCCGCGGTCGAGGTGCTCGTCCTCGAAACTGGAGATCTCGCCCTCCCGGAAACCGAACCGGCGCCGCAGGTGCACCCCCATCCGGTCGGTCGCCGTGGCCCGGTAGAACGAGCGGCTGATCGGCGCGCGCCAGTCGATGACGACTGGATCGCCGGCGTCGTCGCGGATATGGCGGCGCCCGATGTGCAGGACCTCGATGTTCGACTCTGTGTCGTGGTCGCGGTCGACGCGGCCGAAGAACGGCGGGGCGTCGGGGTCCGCGGCCAGCGCCTTCAGCCGCGCCGCGCGCAGCGCGCCGAGGCTCTCGCTGGCCAGCGCATCGACACCGTAGTCGGCGATGCGGTCGGCCGACTCGCGCATGGCGTCGAGGCAGCGCCACGCGAGTTCGAGATAGGCGCGCTCGGCGCGCAGAGTCGGATCGTCCGTCACGGTCTATCGACGTTACCGGCGCCGACAAGCCGATAAATCGCGACGAGTGCCCCTAGGGCAGCACGAGCTCGGCCATCTCGCTGACGAGCGCGCGGCGCCCCCGCGCGCTGTCGGGCAGGACCCCGGGGGCCGATACCGCCAGCAGGGCATTGCCGAGGTAGGCCGTGTAGGCGAGCAGCGCCCTGCGCTGCGCCGCGGCCGGGGTAAGTCCGGAACTGCGCAGCTGCCGGGCCAGGTAGTCGATCCGTTTGCGGGCCACGCGTTCGACGGCCGCGGCCACGTCCGGGTGATCGGTGCCGGCGAGCAGCATCAGCTCGCCGGGACGCTGACCGGTCGTCACCTCCTCGACAAGCGCCTCGGCCTTCTTCCGGGCGTCGCCGGGGCGGGCGTCGACGGAGGCGATCAGCTCGTCGCCGGCGACGGCCTCCCAGCGTGCAAGCGTCGCCCGGAGCAGGTCGTCGCGCGACGAGAAGTGCCAGTAGAACGAGCCCTTCGTGGTGCCGAGCTGGCGGGCGATTGGCTGGACCGCAACCGAGTCCGGTCCGGATTGGAGGAGCAGTTCGAGGGCCGCGTCGATCCATGAGTCGCGGCTGAGGCGCGAGCTGGCGGTGGGCACACCCGTACGCTAGCGTATCCGCAGGTCCATACCTCGGCGTACGGAGGGGCTAATGTCGGCGAGGTTGGACGTGACGCTGATCGAACGAGCACGAACGCTGATCGTTGCCGGTGAGCGCCGATTGCTCGGCATCACCGGTGCTCCGGCCGCCGGCAAATCGACCCTTGCCGAGTCGCTGACGGCGGCGCTGGCGCCCGACGCAGTGCTGGTGCCCATGGACGGCTTCCACCTCGCCGCTACGCAATTGCGCCGGCTCGGCCGCCTCGATCGCAAGGGCGCACCCGACACCTTCGACGCGGCGGGCTATCTCGCCTTGCTGCGGCGACTGCGGGACCCCACCGAGGTCGTCGTCTACGCGCCGGAGTTCCGCCGCGAGATAGAGGAGCCGATCGCCGGGGCCATCGCGATACCCCGCAACGTCCCATTGGTGATCACCGAGGGCAACTATCTGCTGCACTGGAAAGACGTGCGCGCGCTGCTGGACGAGGTCTGGTTCGTCGACCTCGATGAGCCGACCCGGCTGGCGCGCCTCATCGAACGACACATGGCATACGGGCGCACCCGCGCCGAAGCGGAGCAGCGGGCTCACGGCAGCGACCAGCGCAACGCCGAGCTCATCATCGCGACGCGCCCGGAGGCCGATCTGATCGTCCGCCCCTGATGACGCCTGCGGCGAGCGCTCGCGTGTCCGGCATAGTGGGACCCGTGCAGCTCGACCAGATGCTGGCGAATCGGCGCTGGGTGCGCCGCCTGCGGCCGTTCCCACATGTCTATGCGCGCGACGTGTTCCGTCCGGACGTGTACCGCGAGCTGCACGACGAGTTCCGCCGCATCGAGCGGGAGCAGCCCGAGGTGTTCCAGCGGAACATGACGGGCTACGACGCAACCGGGACGAGCGTCAGCCGGTTCCGCGACGGCCCCCTCGCCGTCTTCGTCTCCCGGGAGTGGCACGACCTGATCGCCGGCGTCGCCGGCGTGACCGCCACGGGCGATGTCAACGCCGCGCTTCACCATCACGAGCCGGGTAGTGGAGGTGGCTGGCCGCACAACGACCTCAACCCCGGGTGGTTCGCGGGTGCCCCGCCCGGCCCGGATGAAATCCGTGTCGAACACACCGACGGCGTAGCTCTGCAGGACGGCGCCCGCGCCCCGGGGGCGCCGGCACGGGAGAGCATCCGGGCGGTGTCGCTGCTGTTCTATCTGGCCAATCCCGATTGGCAGCCGGGCGACGGCGGCGAGACCGGGCTGTTCGCCGACGTCGCCAACGTGCACCGGGGCGCCACGGCGGCTGTTCCGCCGATCAACAACTCGATGGTGTTCTTCGAGTGCACGCCCCGGACGTGGCACGCGTTCATCAGCAACCGCGTGAAGCCGCGCAACTCGATGGTCATGTGGCTGCATCGCACGAAGACCGAGGTGCTCGAACGTTGGGGTGACGAGTCGATTGAGTACTGGAACTGACCGGAGGGTGTGCCTGCTGACGGGCGCTGGGGGCACGCTCGGGAGCGCTTTCTGTCAGGCCTACGGCGGCGAGTACGACATCGTCGCGGTATGCCGCAACCGGGCACCTGCGGTGGCGTCGCAGTACGAGTGGTTCGTCGACCCGCTGGCGCCGCAGTGCGAGGTCCCGGAGAACGCCAACCGCGTGTTCGTCGTCTATGCCGACCTGGAGCAGGACGGTGAGGTCGAGCGAGTGGTCGACATCGCGCTCGCCAGATACGACCGGGTCGACTTGCTGGTCAACGCAGCCGGCTACTCGCTGTGGCACGCGCAGGGCCTGGTCGACGGGGACGTCTTGCTCGACAGCCTGCGCCGACACTTCCTGGTGAACGTCGAGGTGCCGTTGCGGTTCGCCACCCGATTGGCGCAGCGGTTCTGGATGCACCGCGACCTCGACAACCGGGCAGCGAACCGCAACATCGTCAACGTGTCGAGCACCGCGGCGACCCGCGTCTACCCCGGAGGGCAGGGCGCGTACGCCGCCTCGAAGGCAGCGCTCAACCAGCTCACGCGGCACCTGGCCGCCGAGTTCGGCGTGTTCGGTGTCCGGGCGAATGCCCTCGCGCCGAACAGCTTCCCGTCGATCGTCAGCACCGAGTCCGTGGTCAAGGCGATCGCCCGGCTGGACGGTGACACCGTGACCGGCCGGGTGCTCGCCCTCGACGCGGGCTAGGCGCCGAGACGCTCCCGCAACGAGGACAGCTCGTCGTGCATCGACGACGGCAGCTGCTCGCCGACCTTGGTGAACCACTCCTCAATGGCCGGGATCTCGGCACGCCACTCGTCGAGGTCGACGTCCAGCGCGGCGGCCACGGCGTCCCGAGAGATGTCCAGGCCGGAGACGTCGAGCGATTCGGGGGTCGGGACGTGTCCGATCTGCGTGTCACGGGCGGGGGCGCGTCCCTCGATGCGCTCGATTGCCCACTTGAGCACGCGGACGTTCTCCCCGAACCCGGGCCACAGGAACTTGCGGGCGCCGTCGCGGCGGAACCAGTTCACGTAGAAGATCTTCGGGAGCTTGGCGGCGTCTGCACCCTTGCCCACGTCGATCCAGTGCTCGAAGTAGTCGCCCACGTTGTATCCGAGGAACGGCAGCATCGCCATGGGGTCGCGGCGCACCACGCCAACCTTGCCGGTCGCGGCGGCGGTCGTCTCGGAGGACATCGTCGCGCCGAGGAACACCCCGTGTGACCAGTCGCGGGCCTCGGTGACCAGCGGGACCGTGGTGGCGCGGCGCCCGCCGAAGAAGATCGCATCCAGCGGCACGCCGCGCGGATCGTCCCACTCCGGCGCGCGGGTGTCGCACTGCGAGATCGGGGTGCAATAGCGCGAGTTCGGGTGGGCGGCGGGCTCGCCTGCGTTCGCCGTCCAGTCGTGCTTCTTCCAGGACGTGAGATGTGCGGGCGGCTCTCCCATGCCCTCCCACCAGATGTCACCGTCATCGGTGAGCGCAACGTTTGTGAAGATCGAATTGCCCTTGCCGATGGTTCGCATCGCGTTCGGGTTGGTGCGGTAGTCGGTGCCGGGCGCGACGCCGAAGAACCCGTTCTCCGGGTTGACTGCGTACATGCGGCCGTCCGCGCCGATGCGCAGCCACGCGATGTCGTCGCCGATCGTCTCGAGTCGCCATCCGGGGAGGGTGGACTCGAGCATGGCGAGGTTGGTCTTGCCGCACGAGCTGGGGAACGCCGCGGCGATGTAGTACGACTTGTTCTCGGGCGAGATCAGCTTGGCGATCAGCATGTGCTCGGCGAGCCAGCCCTCGTCGCGCGCCTTCGCCGACGCGATGCGCAGCGAGTAGCACTTCTTGCCGAGCAGCGCGTTACCGCCGTATCCCGAGCCGTACGACCAGATGGCGCGCTCCTCGGGGAAGTGGACGATGTACTTCGTCTCGTTGCACGGCCACGGAGAGTCGACCTCACCCGGCTCAAGTGGAGCGCCGACGCTGTGCAGGCCCGGCACGAACTCGGCGTCGTCGCCGAGCTTCTCCAGGGCCGGGGTGCCGCAACGGGTCATGATGTGCATCGAAGCCACGACGTACGGCGAATCGGTGATCTCGATGCCGAGCTGCGAGTGGTCGGACGTCAGCGGGCCCATGCAGTAGGGGATCACATACATCGTCCGGCCGCGCATCGAGCCGCGGAACCGCTCGGTGAGGATGGCCTTCATGTCGTCGGGGTCCGTCCAGTTGTTGGTCGGCCCCGCGTCGCGCTGCGTACGGCTGCAGATGAACGTGCGGTCCTCGACACGGGCGACGTCGGCCGGGTCGGATGCGGCCCAGAACGAGTTCGGCTTCGTGTCCGGGTTGAGCCGCCTGAACGTGCCGGCCGCTACGAGCTGATCCGTAATCCGCGTCCACTCCGCAGCCGACCCGTCGACCCACTCGACCCGGTCGGGCTGGCTCAGTTCGGCGCAATCGCGCACCCAGGCCAGTAGCTTGGCGTGTTGCGTGGGGGCCTGTTCAAGCCCGGGAATCGTGATCGTCATCGCGAATCTCCTCGTCAGTCCTCGTTGACTGCTCAATGCCGCCCGCCGTGAGGGCGGGGCGGCGTGATGCTCGGGGATTCGAATGACTGTACTTCCCGGGAGCGCTTACAAGTCCAGGAAAGGCTGCGTCGCTGCTCACAGGATGGTGGCGCTATCGGTGGAGTGTGAGCCCCTTGGTCACCTTGTCCACGTCCCGGCGCAGCCCTCGAACGGCGATGCCGACCAGGTTCAGATCGGCCTGCGCGACGACGGCGACCGCCGCGCGATTGTCGATGTCGTTGCCGGTCGTGAACAACTCTTCGGTGTAGATCGCCGGGACCATGCTGCGAGCCAGTGCCCGGTCCAGGGTGCGGCGCAGACCGCCCGCGTCTGTCGCGAACACCATGACCGGCTGGCCGAACATCGGCGTGTACTTGGTGCCGTCGGCGTCCTGGTACGCCTCGCCGACCGATTCCGGTGCGCTGTTGGCGATGCCGCTGCTCACGAACGCGGTCAGGTTCAGTTTCTGCCAGGTGGCCAGATCGTCGCGGACGACGATCACGATCTTGGTATCAGGTTGCGTGCTCATAATGCCCAACCGTAGGACAATCACCGGCAGCCTGCTGATTGCTCCGAACTATGTTCGGCATATTCATCACGGAGGCGGACGTGGACGAACTTGATTCGGCGCTGGTGGCTGCTCTGCAGGCTGACGGGCGGCGCAGCAATCGGGACGTAGCCGCGCAGCTCGGCGTCGCGCCGTCGACTGCGCTGGAGCGGACCCGGGCGCTACGCGATCGCGGCGTGATCAGCGGCTACCACGCTGTGGCCGACCTCGTAGCGCTCGGCCGTCCCGTCCAGGCGATGATCTTCGTCCGGTTGCGGCCGCAGTCCCGCGCGATCATGCATGGGTTCCGCGATTTCGTGGCCGGCCTACCCGAGACGCAGAACGTCTACATCATCACCGGCTTCGAGGACACCCTCGTGCACGTCGCGGTGCCCACCCCGCAGGCGCTGCAGGACTTCGTCCTCGACTCGCTCACGAAGCGGCCCGAGGTTGCGGACGTGCGCACCGCCGTGGTGTTCGAGCACGTCCGCAACCACGTCGTCCGGCCGGCCTAGCCGCTGACGCGCACGATGGCGCCGCTTCCCGGCACGGGGCTGGAGGAGTTGACGCTGACGTACATCGCGCCGTCCGGCCCCTGAGCGATGCCGCCCGGCAGCGGCAGCATGCCTGCCCCGATGTGGGTCAGCTGGTTCGGGTGCGCGAACGGAATGCGGACCAGGTCACCCGGGGCGCCCGAGGTCGGCTGGAACATCTCGGTCGCCCAGAAGTTGCCGCTGCGGTCGAAGGTGCAGGCCGTCGCGGTCGTGAGTCCGGTCGCCCACAGCGTCGGGGCGGTTGGGTAGTTGGCATTCGGGTTGACCCGCCAGACGTCTGCCCCGCCCACCTGGCCCAGGGCAATGAGTTGGAGGAAATGGAGCGTCGCGACGTAGAGCATGCCGTCCGGGCCCTGGGCGATGCAGGTCGGTGTCGCGTCCCGGAACGGTGGGGCGGTTTCGTTGGGGATGTAGGCGATCACCCGCGCCGTGCCGTCCGGCATGATCTCGCTGATCGTGTTGGCGCCGGCGTCGGCGACGAACGTCCGGGTGCCGCCGCCCGCGCTCTTCGTGACGAGCACGCCGTACGGGTTGGAGTCCGGGAAGTCGCTCGGGAACAGGTCCTTGCGCGCGCCGGTCCACGCGTACATCTGGTCACCGAAATCAGACCGGCTGCTGGCTGCGCCGCTCGCGCCGTTGAGCCGGAACAAGTGGCCCATCTGCTGCGTGTTGATCGCACCCCCTGTGTCGGCGGAAATGCCGTCGTGCGACTCGCCCATGATCATGAGGACTTGGCAACCCATGCGCTGGCCTGGGCTGTTCTTCATGCAACCGTTGCCGACGGCGCTGATACCGGATGGGCCGAGAACATCCGGCGGTGCGCCCGGTGCCTCACTGACGTAGAAAGACTCAAATCCCGTTTGCCATGCCGCCGTCGTCGAACCCTGGGGGTACATGCTGACCCTCCCGGAATGCGTCAAACCGGGTTGAGGTGCCTGGCCGATAACGCCTGCTTCCGAGACGTACATGCTGCCCTGCTGATCGAACGCGACACCCCGTGGTGCGTTCAATCCTGGAATCACGGTGCTGATGGTCGGTGCGGCGACCGTCGGTGCAGCAGCGACGATGCTGCCGACGAGAGTGCCCACTGCGGCGACCGTGGCCGCCAAGGCGCGATGCGATGCCTTCATGCGCGTCCCCCTACACGTCGAAAAGGACGCCGCGGGGGTCGGCGCGTGACGCGGTGAGCGTAACCGATTGCGCAAGCCTCGGCGATGCCACGCCGCCGGAGGCTGCGCGACCGGGCGAGCTAGGAGGCTTTGCTCACCGTGGACATGTTGAAGTCGGGTACCCGGACGGGCGGCATCGCCGTGCGGGTGAAGTAGTCGTTCCACTCCCGGGGCAGCGTGTACTCGGCCCGCCCCACCTCGGTGATGCGGCCGAGCAGGTCGATCGGCGACTCGTTGAACCGGAAGTTGTTCACGGCGCCGCGCACGGTGCCGTCCTCGACGAGGTAGACGCCGTCGCGGGTCAGGCCGGTGAGCAGCAGCATCTGCGGGTCGACCTCGCGGATGTACCAGAGGCACGTGAGCAGCAGGCCACGCTCAGTGGCCGCGACCATCTCGTCGAGGGACGCACTGCCCTTGCCGTCGAGCATCAGGTTGCCGATGAAGAGGCGCGGCTCGGCGTTCGTCCTCGTGGCCCACGACCGAGTGCGCGCCAGATTGGCCAGCGTGCCGTTTTCGATCCACGAGGTCGCCGAGACGGGCGCGCCGTTGTCGAACACCGACTGCAGCCCGCCTTCGGACGCCGTGACGATCTCGAACGGCGCGCACGCCAGCCGCGGATCGGCAGGGTCGCTGCGCAGCGTCAGCGGCAGCGTCGACAGTTGCTCGCCGATCCGGGTTGTGCCGTTCGGGCCGGCGAAGACGTTGCGTCCTTCCTCGGCGTCGCGCGCCGACGCCGTCCAGTACGCATAGATCATCAGATCCGCGACGGCGCCGGGCGGCACGATCGTCTCGTACCGGCCGGCGGGCAGCTCCACGGAGGTTGCCGCCCAGTCGAGGCGGGTGTTGAGCTGCTCGATCGCGGCATCCAGTGCGACATCGGAGAAGTCACGGGTGTGGATGCCCGCCCACGCCGAGCGGGTGTAGTCGTCGGACTTACCGTTCAGCTCCACCCGGCCGTTCGGCTGGTCGAAGCGGCGACGCAGCCCCGTGGACGTGCCGACGAACGTAGAGGTCATCTGGTGCTCGGCGAACCCGAACAGGAGGCGTCCGTTCTTGCCCGCCTGCTTGAACGCCGTCCCGAGCTCGGGCGCGAACCGCGTGAACACGTCGACGCTCGTCGTGGCCGGGTCAGCGCCCCAGTCGTCGTCGGTGTCGTAGGGCTCGACGAGCGGCGCGAAGTCGTCTGCGGGCGCGGCATCCCGGGCCGCCGCCTCGCTTGCCTTCACCAGTGCCGCGAGCTCGTCGGGCGTGCTGACCGACCGGGTGACCACACCCGCGCTCTGGCCGGCAACCGATACAACGGTGACGGAGCGCGAGGTCATCTGCCCGTTCGTCGTGAGGCTGTTGTTCGCCCACCGCAAGTTCGTCTCGGTGTGCTCGGACGCGACGACGACACAACCGTCCACAGTGGACAGCTGCAGCGCCTGCTCGACGAAGTCCTGGACCTGTGCCATGCTCAGCGGCCTCCCTCGGCGACGGTGTTGAGCACGTTGACGCCACGGAACAGCGTCGCCGGACAGCCGTGCGACACGGCGGCGACCTGCCCCGGCTGGCCCTTGCCGCAGTTCATCGCGCCGCCCAGGTGGTACGTGGCCGGGCCGCCGACCGCTTCGAGCGAGCCCCAGAAGTCCGTCGTGGTGGCCTGGTAGGCGACGTCCCTGAGCTGGCCGGCAAGGCGGCCGTTCTCGATCCGGAAGAAGCGCTGACCGGTGAACTGGAAGTTGTAGCGCTGCATGTCGATCGACCAGGAACGGTCGCCGAGGATGTAGATGCCGCGCTGCACGCTGCTGATCAGTTCCTCGAGGGACGGGCCGTTCGGGTCGGGCTGCAGCGAGACGTTGGCCATGCGCTGCAACGGGATGTGGCCCGACGAGTCAGCGAACGCGCATCCGTTCGAGCGGCCGAACCCCTTTGCCTGTGCCATGTGCCGGTTGAGCTGGTAGCCGACCAGGGTGCCGTCGCGCACGATGTCGAACGACTGCGTCTGCACGCCCTCGTCGTCGTAGCCGATCGTGGCGAGGCCGTGCTCGACGGTACGGTCGCCGGTCACGTTCATCACGCCGCTGCCGTACCGCAGCGTATTGAGCTTGTCGAAAGTGGCGAAGCTCGTTCCGGCGTAGGCCGCTTCGTAGCCGAGTGCGCGGTCGAGCTCCGTGGCATGACCGATCGACTCGTGGATTGTCAGCCACAGGTTCGTCGGGTGGATCACGAGGTCGTAGCTGCCGGCCTCGACGCTCGGCGACTTGACGTGCTCGGCGAGCAGCTCTGGTAGCTCGGCAATCTCGCTGTCGAAGTCCCAGCCGGTGCCCCGCAGGTACTCCCAACCGCGGCCGGCCGGCCCGCCGATCGTGCGCATCGAGTAGAACTTGCCCTCACCCCGGTCGACGTGCACCGCGGTGAAAGCCGGATTGATGCGCACCCGCTGCTGCGTGGTGGTCGTCCCTGACGTGTCGGCGTAGAACTTGTTCTCCAGGACGTGCATGAGGGAAGCGTCGACGTGGTCGACGCCGTCGGCCGCCAGCAGCCGCTCGGACAGCTCGCTGAGCCGGGCGACGCGTTCCTGCTCGGGCACGTCGAACGGGTCGATCTCGTAGGACGACACCCACGTGGCATCCGGGTAGCCTGGCTCGGCTGCGAGAGTGACCGGGTCGTCGCTGAGCACCCGGCTGATCTTTGCGGTCGCGACGGCCTGCTCGGCCAGCCGAGCCGCCGCCTCCGGGGTGCGTGCGATATCGCTCGCGAAACCCCAGGCACCCTCGTGGATCACACGCACCGCGAGGCCCAGGTCCTCGGAATCGCTACTCGAGTCGAGCTTGCCGTCGCGCAGTTGCAGCCAGCCGGTACGGATACGTTCCAGCCGGAAGTCGGCGTGCGTGACGCCCAGTTCGCGGGCCCGGCCGAGCGCGGCGTCGGCCAGCTCGCGCGTGGGCAGGGCAAGAAATGACGGGTCGAGGTCCGGCATGCCTGCAACGCTAGCGGCTGCGGATGATTCGTTTTTTCGTACCCTTGGCCATGATCGAAATTCCGCCTGCTTGGATGAGGCGATGAGCGCTCGCGCGAAGATACACGAACCGGCGGAATAGGACAGTGCGGGTTTGCTTTGTCTGCTCGGGGAACATCTGCCGCTCGCCTACCGCGGAGGCGGTGTTCGTGTCGATGCTGCGCGACGCCCGCATCAGCGACGTCCAGGTGGATTCAGCCGGCACCGGCGACTGGCATGCCGGTGACGACATGGATCGGCGGGCCCGCGCCACACTCCTCGCGCACGGCTACCGCCCGCCCCTGCACGTCGCGAAGCAGTTCACCGCGGCCGACTTCGCCGGTCGCGACCTGGTCGTGGCCCTCGACCGCGGCCACGAAGCCCGGCTCGCGCAGCTCGCCGGGCTGACCGAGGATCCCGAGGCTGCTCGCGAGAAGATCGTGCTGCTGCGTTCGTACGATCCCAGCGCTGATGACCTGGACGTCCCCGATCCGTACTACGACGGCCCGGACGGGTTCGTCGAGGTGTTGCGCCAGATCGAGCGGGCGTGCGCCGGGCTACGCGACCGTGTGGCTCAGCAGTCGGAAAGGCCGCCGTTGTAGCCCTTGACGAAGCTGAGCACCCGGTCCAGACCGGTCGTGCCGCGTGATCCGTATGCCTCGTCGAGGCCGACCAGGCTGAGCACCGCGCTGGTCGCTTCGTCCATGTCGGGTGGCGACAGCACGAAGGGCTTGGTCTGGGTTTGTTCGACGTTGATGTCCTTCGCGTAGGCGCCGCTGTAGCAGCTCGCGGCTAGTAGCGCCGCGGCGTCGTCGAGCGAACGGTTGAACTCCTGGTGCCGCACCGCCAGGCCCCAGCCGTACGAAAACAGGGTGCCCAGTGCGAAGTCGCCCGGCTGGTTCTGCTCGATCGTGACGTCGGCCGTCTGCGGGTTGACGCTCAGCATGGACATGCTGTCGTAGGCCTGCCTGGCGAAGTCCACGTTGAAGTACACGGTGTTGTCGTCGGGGCAATAACCGAAATCGCTGCTGGTGTCGCCGCATTTCGGATGCTCGGCCTGAGCGATCTTGACGTCCGTCCAGGGTTTGTTGATCGACTTGGCAGCCGCCTTCCAGAATCGGTTCAGGTCCGGCTGTAGTCCGCCGCCACCGGATCCGTCCGACTTGGATGGGCTCGGGTCGATGACCTTCTGGAACGGCTCGTTGCCCTGGTTCTGCTCGTCCTGCTGAGTCGAGAACGGCCGTTCGGTGAAAGTGCGGTTGGCCCAATCGGGCTTGTAGCACTCGGTGACGCCGCGCTCGAACCCGTCGGCTACCGCGGCGATGCGATCGAAACCGTCGCCGTGTGAGATCTCCTTCTGGTCGGCGGGCGTGTCGTCGCGGACGTTGAGGTACCCGATCAGCGCGCGGTCGAGGTCGGCCAGCGTGGCCCGGATGTGCGGTGCCTGGTTCTGCATCACGGTCGCCGTGAACGCTCCGGATGCGCAGTCGGCCTGCGATTCGTGCACGATCTGCGGAACGTTCTGGTTGAACAGCCCGAGCCGCTGCTGGATGGCGTGCCCGAACTCGTGCGCGAACACCATTGCCACGAGCAGCGGGCCGTACTTGGCGCCCAGCGCCGGGACGAGGTGTTGCGCGTCACGGTCCCAGGCGATGGAATCGTCGAGCTCGCAGTAGAAGGCGTTGTCGAGGATCGCGTTGGCACCGGCTTTGCTGATGCACTCGTTCTCCTTGGCCGCGGCGGAGGGATGCGCACCGTCGACCGAGTACAGCTTGCCCTTCAGCGGGGGCAGCGGCTTGCCGCCGGACACCGACGGATACACCCGTCGCCAGAACCCGAAGACGTCGTCCAGGGAGTTCTTAACGGTTTGGTCGAATGCACCGCCGGAATCGCCGACCACGGAAAGGGTCGAGTTGGGAGCCACCGGCGGCAGGACCATGTGGCCGGCCACGGTGGCCGTGCACCCCGAGAGCGCCAACCCCGCGAGCACGCCCAATATGAGGCCGAACCGATGTCGCATCGGCCTCCCCCATCAGCGACGGATCGATCGGTGCCAGTCTATCCGGGCAAAATGATCACTGTCGGCGCCGTTCTACGAGGACGGTGTCGCGCCACGCTCCGCGGTGCCGCGCGATCCGTTCCCGTACGCCGACCATGCGGAATCCGGCCGCGTAGTGCAGCTCGAGGCAGTCAATGTTCTCGGGGAAGATCGAGGTCTGCAACGTCCAGAGGCCTGCTTGGTCGGCGGCTGCCACCTGCCAATGCAGCAGCGTCCGCCCGATACCACGGCCCTGAAACTGCTCGGCGACATGCACGGTCGTCTCCGCTACCCCGGCGAAGCAGGACCGTGTCGAGACGAGACTCGCTGCCGCCCAGCCGACGACGACTCCGGCGAAGTCGGCGACCCATCGATGACCCGGCAGCCAGCGTGCATCGAGCAACTCACGACGCGGTACCTCGGTTTCGAAGGGGACGGCGTCATGGCTGACCGCCTCGGCATAGATGCGCAGCACGGCTGTCCAGTCGCCGGCGGTGAGCGCCCGAACGGACGTCATCGGCTCATTGTGGCCCGTCCGTACCCTCAAGGGCATGAGCACGCGCATGACGCTCACCAATGCCCGGTTGATCAGCCGGGCCGGCGTCCGGTCGGGCTGGCTCGAGATCGAAGACGAGCGGGTGGCCACATCCGGTGACGGGATGCGGGACGGCGTCGATCTTGGTGGGCGCTACGTCGCGCCCGGGTTCGTCGACATGCACGTGCACGGCGGCGGGGGTGCCGCGTTCACTGACGATCCGCACGCGGTGCTCGACTTCCAGCGTCGGCACGGCACCACGACGTGCCTGGCCAGCCTGGTCACCGCGTCGATACCCGGACTGGTCGAACAGCTGGCCGGGCTCGCGCCCCTCGTCGAGTCCGGAGTGGTGGCCGGCGTCCATCTCGAAGGCCCGTTTCTCGCGCCCGCCCGTCG
>JBPYES010000544.1:0-6362 GCA_051984825.1 Jatrophihabitantaceae bacterium | reverse complement strand
GCAGCGCGACGATGCGCGCCACCCGAGGGCTGAGGTACTGCGTAACGCGCTTGATCGTGCTGCCCTTCCCCGCGGCATCGCGCCCTTCGAAGATCACCACGATTCGTGCCCTTGCCTCGCGCACCCACTCCTGCATGGTGACCAGCTCGGCCTGCAACCGGAATAGCTCCTTCTGGTAGACAGCTCGCCCCAACCGGCTGTCATGCTTGTCCTTCGCCATGACCGGACTGTAATGCGCTGTACTCGCCGATCAAGGCGTACGACGACAACCCGTTCATCGGCGTCGAGGCCACACTGACGAGCCGGCGCACGCTCGCCGACGAGCCGAACAGGTCAGCACATGCGGTGCGATGCGTTTCATGTATGAGGTGCTGCGTATCTGACTTCCGGGGGCTGTCGTTGAACCGTGTGGTGCGAGCGGCTGCGGGTGTCGTCACCGTTCCGGCGTTCCCCGTGGCCGGGATCGGGGCGCGAGATGCATCGCTGTGCTGCGGCCGTCACGGCTGGGGTGTTGCTGCTCGGTGCGATCACGGCTTTCAACCACGCCGATAGCCCGCTGGCCCGCGCCGTGGTCACGAATGCCGCTGTGCGCGTGGTCCGGTTCACCGCAGTCGGGGCGGCGGTGACTGTGCAGCTCGCCGGTTACGCGGGGGGTGGTCGGACGATGTCCGTGCCAGCGGGGACTGGCCCCACCGTGGGCGACTACGCGCCGCTGCCACCGGGACTGTACGTCGTCACGGTGCGCTCTGCGCTGCCGGTTTCGGCTCTGCTCACGCTCAAGGTGCAGTCCGGCGCTGCCTACACAGTGGGGGTGCTGGTCCACGCGGGGACGGTGCAGGTGGTGCTTGTCCACGATGACCTCACCGCCCCGCCGCCTGGCTCTGGGCGGGTCCGGCTCGTGTTGGCCGCTGCCCGAGCTCCGCGAGCCGCGGTGACTCTGGCATCGGGCCCGGTGCTGGCCGACGCCGCGCCGTTCGGCACCGTCACCGGCTACCACGCGGTGCGCGCGGGCACCTGGCGCGTCACCGCGACCGCGACGACGGCTGCAGGCAGGGGTGTGCCGCGTCGCCCGAGCGCGCACACTGTCGCCGACGTGGCCATTCTGTCAGGCAGCCTGACCACGTTGGTCGTTGTTGACGCGCCGTCCGGCGGGCTTGCCGTGCGCGCAATCACCGACGCAATCGGCACCAGGCGTAGTCCTGGGGGGCCGGTGCCAGCGGGTGGGGGCGGCATGGCCGCGGCACCGGTCGCCCATCAGGGCGGCCCGCCGGCCGCCGTCATAGGGGTGTTGGAACTGCTCGGCGTGTTCGCGCTCTGGGCGGTATTGCACGCCCTCGTCGTCGCGCGACGCCGGGCGGCGCTGCGAGGGAGCGGCTGATGAGGCGCCTCGCCGCGAACGGGGTGTTCCTGATGATCGTGTTGGCTGGGACAGTCGCCGCCACGGTCACTGGCGCGGGCTACCAGGCGAACCAGCGTCCGGGGGCCCGCGCCACCGGTGCGCCGACGGTCGGGGCGGTGAACGCGGTCGCGTCGCGGCCCAGTGCACCGATGCGGCTGCGCATCTCCGCGATCGGCGTCAACGCCACCGTGCAGCCGCTGGGACTTCTTGCCGATGGCACCCTGCAACCGCCGAGCGCCTGGCAGATCGCCGGTTGGTATGACGGCGGTGTCACCCCGGGCGACCCGGGGCCGGCGGTCATCGCCGGGCACGTCGACTCGATCTCCGGTCCCGCGGTGTTCTACCGGCTGCGCCAACTGCGCCCAGGCGACGTTGCGGTGGTCCAGCGCCGCGACGGCCGGCAGCTCACATTCGTTGTCGACAGCCTCGCTGTATATCCCAAGGTCGCCTTCCCCACTGCGGCCGTATACGGTCCAACGCCGCTACCCATGCTGCGGCTGGTCACGTGCACCGGGGACTTCGACTGGCACGCCCACAGCTATCTGGACAACCTCGTTGTCTCCGCACACCTACATACAGGGCGAGCATCAGGGGGGACGAGATCAAATGGACGCCAATAATCATCATCCCGCACGTGCAGCCTTGCTCGCCGTTGCGGCGGGCGCCGCAGCCACGACCATTGCACTCGTACCACTGTCGGCCAGCCCCGCCCACGCCCAGCCCGTCGCCGTGCCGACGCGAACGGCAACTGCAGCAGCCGTCGGGGTAAAGCTGTCCCTGCCGCCGGCGGGCGCGTTGCTACCGGTCACGTCTCCCCTGCCGTTGCCCACGTCGTCGGCGCCCCTGAAGGCCAAGCTGCCGACCACGACAGTCCCGCTGCCGTCAGTGAAAGCATCCCTGCCGGCGGTGCGGGTCTCTGCTGGACCTGTGCAGGCAAGCCTGGGGCCGGTAACCGTCTCGCTGCCACCGGGAACGAGCTCTGTTCCCTCGACGGCGACGCCGACGCCCGGCGGCAGCAGCGGTCCCTCTGCGCCGAGGGGCTCGACCGGTCGCCCGATGCAGACCGGCAGTCGCGTCACCCCTCCGCCGCTCGGCTACGCGTCCAGCCCCGGCGCCGGACGCGGCCTGCACAGTCTGCCGGCAGCTCTCCTGAACCCAAATGCGCCGAGCGCCGAGCGCACACCAAACACAGCGCAATGGCTCGGGCAGAGCCCTGGCCTGGGCCGCAGCGGAGTCGTAGCGCGCCAATCGGTCGCGGCGCCCTCGCTCACCCACTCTTCGCCCGCGATGCCGCGCGCGCAGCTCGTGCTGGCAGTGCTCGCAATCCTGGCGCTGTCGGTAGTCACTGCTGAATACGCTCGCCGCGTCCTCCTCCGCAAGCGGCCCGTGCGCTGATGTGGTCCGACGGCGTCCGCAGCCGGGGTGGCTCTCGGCTTCCTGCGCGTGTGGCCGGCGCGCGGATCCGCGGCCGGGTCATCCGAGACGGCGCCCACGGCACCCTGCTCGAGCGCACGCGGCGGGTGGCTGGTGTGCGCCCGCCGCGTGATATGACACTCGGACGCGCGGCATCCGCCAGGCGCCGGCGCCGCCTGCTGGGTGCCCGCCAGCCGCGCATCACGCTGCTTTTGGCCGGTTCAGCTGAGCAGGTCGACTGGGAGCCGATTGACCGTGCCGTTTCTGAGCCGCCAATCCCGCGGCCGGCCGCTGGGCAGTCGCGACAGCCGGGCGGCGAGCCAGAATGGTCACGGCCGGGTATCACGGCCGAGGTGTTGCCCCCGCCGGTCGAGACCGAGCCTTTCCCCGACCTGTTCTTGGTCGCGTGCATGGTGGTCGCGGCCGGCCTAATCGCCGGCATCCTCGCATACGTCGTGCGCCGGCAGGATGCGTCCACGCCGGGCGGCGGTGGGATGCCGCCCTCCGCGCCGGCTCAGACGGTCAGCGTGCAGCAGGCCGAAAGATGGATCAGAACCAACGTCGCTGCCAACACGCCGGTGTGCGGCGACCGGGCAATGGTGACCCAGCTCAGCCAGGCCGGGTTCACCGCAGTGACCAGCTGCCAGTCCAATGGCTCGTTGAACAATGATCGTTTTGTCGTGTCGACGCCGGACATCCGTGCGGCAGTCGCGGGCGGCCTTGCGGTGGTGGTTCGGCAGCGAGCTTCGCTTCCGGTCGCGGTGTTCGGTACCGGGGCCGAGCGTGTCGAGGTGCTTATGATCGTGCCGGGCGCGCAGGCTGCACTGTCCACCCGTCTTACGCGCGACCTGCACGAGCGTGCACTCGCCGCCGCCGCACTACTGCACAACCCGAGAGTCACCGCTACTGCTGGTGCCCGGGCGGCCTTGCGCCGAGGCCAGCTCGACATGCGTGCGGCGACGCTGCTCGCGCTGCTTACGGCGCGAACCCCCGTGCGGATCGACACAATCACGAGTCGCCCGCCCGAGGAGGCCGCCGGGCGCCCCGCCCGCAGCGTCACGCTCTCCGTCGCTGACCCGGCCGCGCTCGCGGCCACAACGCACATGCTGACCGGTGACTACACCCCGGCACTCGTGACGACGGCGAGCGGCGGCACACGACTGGATTGGCCGGTTGGTCTGGCGCCAAACGCTGGCCTCGGCTGATCCCGCGCAACCTGTCGAGGAACGGCTGTCCTCAGTGAACGGTGCGCTGCACTCGAGGAGCAGGCTGCTGCCTGTGCGTCGGTCGGCGTGTCTGTTCGCCGATTTGCCGTTCGGGTCGTCGGAGGTCGAATCACGTCGCAGCGGGTGGACCCTGGGCGGAATCCGGAACGCATCCTGCACGCGGTACCGCTCGTTGATATGGATGTAGGACATGGCGGCCCAGCCACCCAGGTCGCGTGGCTCCACCCTGGGCTAGTGCTGGACGTAGCGGCTCCGCGTCCATCCACGGGAGCGAACTATGAGTTACCGACGCAAGGTCTGGACACGCTCCTCAGGGTGCGAGCTCGCCGCCTCGGGCCGGGCCGGGTGCCGGGCCTGGATCGTGGCCGCCCGCGCCCTCAGCCGCCACTCTGTTCGTCGCGCCCGTTCGCGCGTGCCGAAGCAGGAGGCGTCGGTATCGACACCGGCGAGCCACCATGACTGACTCGGACAAGATCACGGTCTGGATTGTCGACGACCATCCGCGCCATAACACACTCATCGAGTTCGACAGCGCCCCCGCCGACGTCCACCGGCAGATCGACGAGATCCTGCGCGCTGTCGAGTGGAAACCCACCTCCTCGATGGAGATCATCCAGCGCGACGGAAGCCTGCTACACATCCTCGTCGTCGCCGTTCCCTAACCGCGAAGGCGCGGCGTCGTGCCGAGGCTTGCTCAAGCGAACACTTGGCAGAAAGAGGGCGCCGATGATTGATCACGCGAGCTGGAGCGCAGAGCAGTGGACCGCGCGGTTGGCACCGTCGACGCCGGACTGGCTGGCTGGGCAACTCGGTGGTGTGATGCACGACCTGTTGCAGCCGGACGGCACCCAGAAGGGCTGCAGTCACGTCACCCCGCGCGGACCGGTGGTGGCTGCCGCGTGGGCGCCGGGCGTGATCGTCTGCCCGGACTGCACGCAGCTCCTGGGCCTGTCGGGCATGACGTGCTCAGCATGCGGGGAATCGACGCCCAAGCCGATTTTGCGCGACGTGCAGGTGGGCTGGGCACTGCGGTATCTGTTCCTCCTGTGCGGCCGGTGCGCGCCGGGCGTGCCCCATGACCTGTGATCGGCACGGCCGTAAGCATCGATCGCCTCGCTCGCGTTTCGGGGTCGGCGCGGGCGGGTATAGGGCCGTGCATGACGGCGATTCGACATGGTCGGGGGCTTCGGTCTGTGTGCGACGGTGATGGGCACAACTGGGTAGCGCGTCAGTACGCGGTGCGTCACGGCGAGCAGGAGATGCGCGTGTGTGACGGCTGCGGCCGGGCCGAGTTGGCGTTGTCAGCGCAGCGTTCGCGCGCGCACGTGCCAGCCCAGACGAATACCGCCACCGCGGCCTGACACCGCCTGGAGGACTGAGCGCAACTTCAACACCGTGTCGGTGCCGCTCCGAACAGATCGACAACCCGCTGCGCGGAACGACTCTGGACCAGGTTGTGGGCATCCACGCCAACGTCCTCAGAGCATCAGTGGTTGGCCGGCCAGGTAGCGGACGAGCGGGCCCGCAGCGGCCTCGCGCGACGGTGGGTGAAACACGAGCGCCCGCGTGGCAGCGAGCAGGTAGGCGATGTCGGATGACTCGATGAACGCCATGCCGCCCGCGGCGGCCGTGGCCGCCATGACGACCCGTTCGATGGTCCGCTCGGTTGCGTATCGGACGTACAGTGCTCGGGCAAGCAGCGTGTCGTTGTCGTTTGTATGCGGGGCGGTCGCAGCGACCTGTTCGAGGGCCGCGGCCGCCGATTCCAGTTCAATCGCCAGCCCGGCCCGATCCACGTCCGAGCCTCGACCGCGCTCGATGACGCGTTCAGCGAGGTTGGTCGCCGCGCCCAGGTAGGAGGCGGCGACGAGCAGTTCGAACCACACGAAGCCACGCGCCTGGATCGGATCCATCATCTCACTGTCCTGCGGGTAGAAGATCAGTGCGTCCGGCACGAACACCTCGTTGAGCGTCACTTGGTCGCTTTCGGCGGCAGCGAGCGCAGTGCTGCGCCAGAAGGGCGCGCGCTCGATGCCTTCGGTGTCGGCCGGAACGAGCACCACCGCGGTGCGACCTGGGCCGCCGTCGGGTCCGGCAACGGCAACGCTCGCGCTCATCAGGTTCATCGACCAGGTGAGGCTGCACGGCTTCTTGGTGCCACTGACGACGATTCCGCCGCTGGCCGGTACGCCGCGCATGGTCGGCGAAAGGATGTGCTGGCCGGGCTTGCCTTCGGCGAATCCCGAACTCAGCAGCCACGAGTTCTGGGCGATGGCCATCAGCATCGCCCATTCGAAACCGTTGCCCGCGGCGGTCAGCTCGAC
>JBPYES010000543.1:0-14907 GCA_051984825.1 Jatrophihabitantaceae bacterium | reverse complement strand
TGCTGGTACTGACCGGGTCGATCGGGCTGTTCCTCGGCTACCAGCTGATCCCGGTGCTGCGTCATTACGGCTTCAGCTTCTTCACCGAGAACCAATTCAATCCGGAGCAAAACGTCGTCGGCATCTCTGCCGCGCTGGTGGGGACGGTCCAGGTCGCGCTTGTCGCGCTCATCGTTGCGTTCCCGTTGGCCCTCTTGACCGCACTGTATATAAGCGAGTACTCGCCGCCATGGTTGCGGCCCTCCCTTGTGTCGCTGATCGACCTGATGGCCGCGGTGCCAAGCATCATCTACGCGATGTGGGGGGTGTTTCTGCTGCAGCCCCGCGCCTTGTACACCGCGCGCTGGCTGTCCGAGTTCTTGGGCTGGATACCCATCTTCAAGGTCCAGAACGCCGACCCCCATGCGGCGACCATCGCCGCCTACCGGTTCGAGCAGTCGGCCTTCATAGCGGGCCTGGTCGTTGCAATGATGGTGATTCCGCTGGCATGCGCGATCATGCGAGGTGTCTTCGCGCAAGCACCCGTCAGCGAGCGCGAGGGCGCGTACGCGCTCGGCGCGACACGATGGGGGATGATTCGCACTGTAGTGCTGCCGTTCGGTCGCGGCGGCATCATCGGCGGCACGATGCTGGGACTCGGCCGGGCGCTGGGTGAGACCATCGCCGTATTGCTCATAATCTCGTTGGCCTTCGATGTGAAGGTAAGAATTCTCGAATCGGGCACGGTCACGATTTCGGCGCTCATCGCAGACCGATTCGGCGATGCGACCTCGGTGCAACTGCAAGCCCTGCTCGCGGCTGGATTCGTCTTGTTCATGATGACGCTGGGCGTGAACACGATCGGGGCAGTGATCGTGGCCCGCAGTCGCAGCGGCGTCGGAGTTGAGATCTAACTGATGACCAGCACTACCTCAGAAGCCGCGCGCGCAGAAGTCGCTGCCACGTCGGCGCCGCCGGTCGAGACGGCCGACCGGCCACGACCGGTCGGCACTCGTACGTTCGACGAGCGGATGTCGCTGCTCGGCGCCGGCGTCTCTTCATTGTGCCTGATGTGGCTGCTGTATTTCCAGATACTGCCGTTTTCCGGCCTATTGGGCTTCGTTATCTGCTGGTACATAGCATTCGTCGGCCTGTATGCAGGCGTAACTGCACTCTCGCATCCGCGCCCAGTCGTTATCGACCGGATCGCGTCAGCTCTGGTTCACGGCGGCGCAGCGACGGTCGGCATCGCGCTGGCCAGCACCCTTATCGACGTCTTCGTGAGAGGTGCGCCCGCGTTCCGGCACGCCAACTTCTTCATCCACGACATGGCCGGCGTGGGCCCTACCGCACCGCTGAATCAGGGTGGAATCCTACACGCAATCGTCGGCTCACTGATCCAGATCGCCATTGCAGTCACTATTGCGCTGCCACTAGGACTGGGCACCGCGGTCTATATGAGCGAGGTCGGCGGACGGTTCTCCGGCGCGGTCCGTACCGTGGTCGAGGCGATGACCGCGCTGCCAGATCTGGTCGCCGGGCTCTTCATTTACGCAATCGTCATCATTGAACTCGGGAAATCGAAAACTGGACTCGCAGCGGCCTTGGCGCTGACGGTAACAATGCTCCCGATCATTGCGCGCTCCAGTGAGGTTGTGCTGCGGGTCGTGCCCGGTGGGCTCCGGGAGGCCGGTCTCGCACTCGGGGCGCCGCAATGGCGCACAGTGTGGCACGTCGTATTGCCGACGGCCCGGCCTGGCCTCGGCACTGCCCTGATCCTCGGCATTGCGCGAGGGATCGGAGAGAGTGCACCGGTCATCATCGTGTCCGGTGCCACGACGTTCTTCAATGCGGATCCTACGACGAACCCGATGAACTCGCTGCCGCTATTCACATATTTTGCGGTCAGAAGTGGGCAGCCGAACTACATCACTCGTGGTTACGGAGCGGCGAGTGTACTGCTGGGCATGGTCTTGATCCTATTCGTGATCATCCGCCTGCTCGCCAGACAACAAGGTGGAAATCGATGAACCGACGCAAGCGAATTCAACAACTCGTCGCAGGTGTGATCACCTGTCTCGTCGCTGCATGGTCCACCGGCCTTGGCGCGTCAGCCGACGCTGCGCCTGTCCATGCAGCGATCGCTTCCTCTGGGTCGAGCTGGGCTGCCAACGCCGTCGATGTATGGGACGGCATGGCATACAAGGAGGGGCTGCAGGTGTCGTTCACGGCGGTGGGTTCCGCCCAGGGCCGTAAGGACTTCGCGAACTATGCGAATGACTTCGCCGTGAGTGACATCGGCTACCAGGGCCATGACCCGGTCAGTGGAGCAGCCGACTCTAGTGCCCGGCCCTATGCTTACCTGCCGATTGTCGCCGGTGGCACCTCGTTCCCCTATCAGATTCGGGTCCGGGGACAGCTAGTCCGAACACTGCGCCTGTCCGGTGAGACACTCGCGAAGATATTTACGCTGCAGATTACCAACTGGAACGATCCGCAAATCACCAGAGACAACAACGGGCACACGCTACCTAGCCTGCCGATTATCCCTGTCGTCCACTCGGAAGGCTCCGGGTCGAGCTACCAGTTCACTCGCTACCTGGCCACCCAGTACCCCAGTATTTGGAACAGCAAGAACCATCCAGGCCCAACCGAGTACTTCGTACGGCAGGGCAGCATGGTAGCGGAGAACGGTTCGGACAGTATGATCAACTTTATTACGTCCCGCGCTGCCAACGGGGCCATTGGATACGACGAATATTCGTACGCCCTAGGCCAGAGCTATCCGGTAGCCAAGGTATTGAACTCTGCTGGGTACTTCACATTGCCTAACCAGTACAACGTCGCGGTTGCGCTGACAAAGGCCATAATCAATATGGACAAAAACTCGCCCGACTACCTGCTACAGAACCTTAGTAATGTATACGCTAATCCTGACCCTCGAACCTACCCCGTATCGTCGTATTCGTACGGAGTCATACCCACATCGGCAAATGATCAGAAGATGTCGACAGCCAAACGCCAGACGATGGCGGACTACCTCTTTCTGTCGATCTGCCAAGGTCAGCGACCGATGGGCCCGTTCGGGTATTCGCCATTGCCGATCAATCTGGTACAGGCCGGATTCGCGCAGATTGCGAAGCTGCACGCCGCTGATTCCAGCGTTGTGCTAACTAATAGAAACGTGTCAACCTGCAATAACCCAACGTTTATACCCGGCCAGCCGACTCGGAACTATCTGGCTGAGATAGCGCCACAGCCAGCGTCCTGCGACAAGGTGGGCGCCGGACCGTGTACCGGAACGGTCGACACCGGCCTCCAGAACCCTGTGAACGGGCATGCTCCGGCACCCCAGGGGAACTCGAGCCTCGGGCCGGGGACGACCACTGGACCCGGTGGCACCGCGACCGGCCCCGGAGGCAACGCCGTCGGCCCTGGGGCGACGGGCGCTAACGGTGCTGGTCCGGGCAGTACAGGCGCCGGCCCAGGCGGGACTGGTTCGACGAGTGCTGCTGCCGCAGCGGCTGCGGCAGCAGGGCCGCACATCGACCCGAACACCGGTCAGTTAGTCAGCGGGTCCACCAGTGCCGCAGCGGCGAACGGGCAGAGCCCCGCAGTCAATGCCAGCACGCTGAGTAATGCCAACAGCCCTGCGGTCGAATACACCTTAGGGATCATTGCGGCGGTGCTGCTACTCGGCGCACTGATCGCGCCACCGCTCGTCGCTCACAACACGCGTAGACGGCAGGATGCCCCGTGACTAGCGGAGCCCGTCGGGCAGGGTCTACCAGGCAGGTCGGGGCGCGCGTTGTCGCGGTGGTGAGCCTGCTGCTCGGCTCATCCCTGGTATTCGTTCCGCAAGCAGAGGCGGCAAGCGCCTCATCCGCGCGCACGGTCACGCAAAAGGTCACGCGTGACTACCTCGACAGCGGGCACCATACGACGGTCGATTCGCGGTCGGTCTCTCTGACGGTCAGTCAGACCACCGGCCTCAAGTCGCTGCAGGAGATCAAGGTCTCGTGGTCCGGCGCGCATCCCACCGGAGGCACATTATTAGGCGGCGCGAACGGTGACACGAACTCGGACTTCGCTCAGGGCCAGGAATACCCGTTTGCGCTGTTCGAGTGCCGGGGCGTCGATTCGGCGTCCGCCCCGGCCAGCCAGCAAATCACACCCGAGACCTGCTGGACCAATTATGCGAGAGAGCGGTATCTGCCGGACTCCACCACTGCCTGGCCGGCCTGGCGCTCGGACGAGTACGCCACCGCCGCTGAGCGCTCGGCCATAGTCGGCGCTCCGGCGAATGCGGATTCCCTTGGGGCGGTAGCCAAGCCATGTTCCCCAAGCACTGGCGCGTTGACCAGGGCAAGCTATCTGTCCGAGCACTGGGTGCCGTTCCACGCCGCAGATGGCACGACGTTCGCAGGCGGGTTCGATACCTGCGCATCACAGCCGCCGGAAGCGAGCCCGGTGTATTCGCGGCAAACGCTGCCGAGCAACGAGACGTTCGCCGGCACGTCGGTCGATGGCACAGGGGCGACGAATTTTCTGATCTTCACCAATCAAGACCATCCCTCCCTCGGCTGCTCCCAGACGGTAGCGTGCGCCCTGGTAGCTGTCCCGATCGAGGGGATCAGTTGTGATCCTGCCGGCCAAAACGCGCCGGCTGCGGATCAGCCGACCGGAAGCGACCTAACGCAGGCAACCGCGAACTGCGAGACGACGGGAAGCTTCCAACCCGGCCAGCCGCTGCCTACGCAGGCGACGGGTGCAAAAGCCGTGAGCGGATACCTGTGGTGGAGTGCCTCTAACTGGCGAAACCGGATCACGGTGCCGCTGTCGTTCGGTCCGCCGGACAACGCCTGCGATCTCGTGAACGCGTCCCAGGACGAACTCGATATGTTCGGCTCCGGACTGATGACCCAAGCAACCACACAGTGGGCTCCGACGTTCTGCCTCAATAAGAAGTACAACTTCAACTTCAACCACTCGGCGTCTCCGGAGCCGCTGGCCCGCAATCAGCTGTTTAGTGGCGCCATCGAGGCGGCACTCACGAGCGAGTCCGGTACCTACGCAAAACCGACGGTGAACGCGCCGGTCGGCGTCACTGGTTTCGGTATAGCCTTCGATATCGACGACAACAATTCTCAGCCGGTCACAAACCTGAAACTGGACGCGCGACTGCTTGCGAAATTGCTGACCGAGTCGTACCCAGCCGTGTCGAATGTCAAGCTCGGCTATCCCAAGAGAAAGAATCCGGATGGTTCTCAAACAGCCACGCTGAGCAACAACCCGTATACCCTGGGCACGGATCCGGAATTCCAAGCACTCAATCCGGGGATCCCTGCGCGTGTGCTCAGCCCGGCGGCGACGCTCCTGGCACTCAACAGCAGTTCGGACGAAATACACGCGTTGACTGACTACATCAACGCCGACCCGGAAGCCCGCGCTTGGCTCAACGGCACACCTGACCCGTGGGGAATGCGGGTCAACCCCAACTACCAGAACATCTCCCTCCCGGTCGACACCTGGCCCTTGCTCGACACGTACGACCCGAGCAGCTTCTACACCCTGCAACAATGTCCCGACAGCGGTCCGCTGCTGCCACTCGTGGCGGCGCCGACGTCGCGCCTGGCCCTGATCAGCCAAGACATGCAGTACGCCATCTCGCAGTCGCAGACGACCTGCAATGCCACGAACCTCAACAGCCAGAACGGGGACTTCACCGGTAATACGATGGTCGCCGAAGGCCGACAGGCAGTCGGGCACCGGTTCATGCTCGGTCTGGTATCGCTGGGTGACGCCGCCCGCTACGGCTTAAGCCTGGCGTCGCTCGAGACGCAGACCGCGTCGCCGTGGGATCCGTCCTGGGGGCAATTTACCGACGGCACCGGCCGCACATTCGTGGCGCCGACCAACGCTTCGCTCAAGACGGCGGCGGATCTGCTTACTCAGGACAGCACGACCGGGATGTGGCCGATCCCGTACAGCGACCTCCATACGGCTTCGGATGCCGCGAAGGCGTATCCCGGCACGATGGTCGTGTATGCAGCCATTCCCACGAAGGGCTTGCCGAAGAACGACGCTCTGCACTATTCGCAGGTACTGACGTACGCCGCCAGCGCAGGGCAGGTCCCAGGCCCGAACCAGGGCCAGCTACCTGACGGCTACCTACCCATGACTGCCGCCAACGGTCTCGGCGCGATGGTCGATTACACGAACAAGGCCGCAACGCTCGTGGCAGCCCAACAAGGCGGGCAGGTTGGCGGCTCGAATCCGCCACCAAGCGGAGGTGGCTCGGGACCCGCGCCGCCGGCGGGTGGCAACATTCCGCCCCCGCAAGGGCTGGGCCCGGAGCCGCCGGGGCCGGTAACAATCCCGGGTGGCAATAGCGGATTGTCCCCGTCAGCAGGGACCGGACCCGGGGGAACGACGCCACAGTCGGGCAGCGGCAACACGCCTGGCGGCAAGCTATCGAAGGGCCGCTCCGGCGCCTCGGGATCGACCCCATCCGGGGCCACGACGGTCACTCCGCAGGCGACACCCGCCGCGCACTACACGCCTCGATTCGGCCTTGGCACCGTGGGCCTATTGCTGCCGATCATGCTCGGTGTCATCGTTGCGTCAGGCGGCACCGCGGCCGTCATCCGGCTGAGGCGAGTCCGGAAGGCAGGCTCGTGACAGCGCTCACGCCACTCGTCTCGGGCCCCTATCGATGGGCTCGCAGCCGATGGGTCGCGTCTTCCGAAGCGGACGCGTCGACAGCCATCCGCACAATTTCCTGGACCCTCGGGGCGGTTGCCGCACTGGCAGCGTGGTTCGTCATCTTCGCCATGGGACTGAGCGGTTTGCAGGAACAGCACAGCCAGCACGACCTCTACACGAAGTTTCGGCCGCAGTTGGCGCTTGAAACGGCGCCGATCGGCGACGCGGTTATCAAGCGTGGAGCACCAGTCGCGCTATTGCAATCGTCGGCCGGCGGCCTGGATGGGCTCACAGTCGTAGAGGGAACCGAAGGGTCGCAGCTGCGCGGCGGCCCGGGACACTACCCCGGCACACCGCTTCCGGGACAGGTCGGCCAATCGATCGTGATGGGCCGGGCGACAATGTACGGCGGCCCGTTCGGACGCATCACGTCGTTTCAACCCGGCAATACCATAAGGGTGACGACTGGGCAGGGCGTGTTCACCTTTGTCGTCGAGAGTGTCCGCCATGCGGGCGACCTCTTACGCGTGCCGCCGCCGGGCACCAGCATGCTCACGCTCGAGACATCGGAGGCATCCGGCTGGCGTTCCGGGTGGGCGCCCTCTCGTGTCGTGTTCGTCGACGCGGTGCTGCACGGAACACCGGTGACAGGAACCGGCGGAGGCGGGACGGCGACCAAGGCCGACGGGCTCATGCAAAGTGACACGTCGGAACTGATCTTCCTAGTGCTGTGGCTTCAGCTGCTGGTAATAGGTGTTGTAGGGGTGGCGTGGGCGAGCGTGCGATGGGGCCGCTGGCAATCGTGGCTGGTCGGCATGCCGGTAATCCTGGCTGCGCTCTGGGGCGCGACCAGCAGCGTCAGCCTCTTGCTGCCAAACCTGATGTGAGAGCGCATCAGGGGAGCAGACGCTTCATCCCTCGTTCACCTTTTCGCTGCTCACATGGCGACCTGGATCGCTGAAACGACCGCATCAGCAACTGTGCGATCCACAAAGGCGAATCACACACGCCTGTTTCCGTTGGAGTTCAGGCTTTCTCGGTAAGCGTGGTCGGCGCGACCAGTGCTCCCTGTGAACGCGCCTTGAGGGACCACACGCTTCATCCCTCGTTCACATTTCCACCGTCGGGCGGCGACCTAGATCGCTGAGACTTCCCCCGTCAGAAACTGCGCGATCCCTGGAAGGGGGATTACACATGCGCCTGTTCAGTAAAACGGTGGCTGTCGCCGTCGGCGCCGTCGGCGCGGCAGTCGCCTCGTTGGCGCTCGCTTTACCCGCGCACGCGGACACGGCAGCCCGCACCGGTGATGTCGTCGGTGTCGGCTCGGACACCGTGCAGAACATGGCCGACTTCCTGTTCGACGGGGCACCCGGGGTCGCCGGCGGGTACAACAACGTCGGCAACAACAACCGGGTCGAGAACGTGTTCGCCACGGGCGATGCCAACGGCCGGCTTCCGTACGACGGGACCTGCGGCACGCCGAACCCAGCCACCACTGGTCTCGGCACGTTCTGCGACTCGACGACCAACCTGGCCCCGAACGCGCTGGCCGGCTCTGTCATCCTGCGCGTAGGCACCGCTCCGGTGACCCGACCGAACGGCTCTGGTCAGGGCGTGGCAGCGCTCATCGCGGACAGTGCCAGCCCCGGCTACCAGGGTCTGCCGGCCGGCTCGATCAACTTCGCCCGCATGTCACGGCTACCCAACGCCACCGAGGAGACGAACTGCACGAACATCACTGCGTGCGGTGGCCTGCATGTCTACCAGGCCGCGACGGACCAGCTCACGATTGCCCACCAGGCGTCCGCCTACAACGGCCCGGCCGGTCTGACGGCCGACCAGCTCTACCACATCTTCGTGCTGTGCGACTACGCCACGTGGAACCAGATTCCGGGCAACACCACCGGCAGCACGGACACCATCCACCCCATCATCCCGCAGTCAGGTTCTGGCACGCGCAACTTCTTCCTGGCCGATCTTCAGGCCGCTGAGGGCCTGCCCAACCCACCCGCTCCCGGGCCATGCACGCGTATCGCTGAGGAGCACGATCCGACGGGCATCTACCAGGACCCGACCCCGGCCGACGCGATCGAACCGTTCTCGAGTGGCAAGATCGCGATGATCAACAGCGGCTACCTCAAGAATGCCGGCTACACCAACGCCGCTGGCAACAACGCGTTCACGCCGGGCTTCCTGTCGACGCTGACCGGAGCGCCCCCCGGTGGCGGCACAACGTACAACTCCACGCGCGGGCTGTACTTCACCCTGCGTCAGACGGACGTCACGAGCACCAAGCCGTTCCAGAGCGGCACCAGTCAGACCTTCGCGCAGGTGTTGTTCAGCCTGCCCACGAGCCTCATCGCTCGGGCCTCGAATGCGCCTCTCGTCGCGGCTGCGGGCTTCACCCAGGCGTACAAGGACTGCGGCATCAATCCGACGAGCTGCTGACGCTCGTACCTGGCAGAAAGGAAGTTGCTCAGAATGAGATCTCGTTTTCCGATGCTTGCGGGGTTCGGTGCCCTGGCCGCGTCGGCCGTGCTGATTGGCATGGTGGGGGTAGCCGTGCCAGCTGGCGCGGCTCCCACGCCGCCGTGGGAGCCGGACCCGACGAACGAGTCGGGCACGATCAGCTTCTATGACGCGAGTGGCAACCAGATCACCAGTGGCTCGACGAACACGGCGCCGTTCGCGGCGTACGTGGTCGGCAATGCCACGATTCGTGCAGGTGATGTGCAGGCTGGGACGTTCTTCTTCCAGCCGAACCCGAACGCCCTTCCCGCGCTGTGGACCGGCGACCAAATGACCGGGTTCAACGCGTATCCGCTGACCACCGGGCCGGCAAACATCGTTACGTTGAGCCAGACCCACCCGGTGCAGGTTGGCGTGAGCACCGACCTGACGCTGGACCAAGAGATTGTCGGCCTGCCGAACACCGATCCGTCCGGAGCCGGGTGTGCCTACGCCGCGACGCCGGCGGGGTGCACGAACACCGGCTACCAGAACCTGTACTCGATGCGGTTGCGGTCCGCCAACGCCGCGGGCAGTCAGACCACGACCTACGACATCGCTGATCTCCTCGTCAACTCAGCGACCCACACCTGGACCCAGGTCTACCCGACTGTGGCCTCGGCGACCCAGACCCAGCTCGTCGCGGCACCCAGCCCGGCGACCGCGGGCAACACGGTCACGCTTACCGCGACCGAGACCCCTGCGATGGCGGGCACTGTGCAGTTCTCGGACAACGGGACGGCGCTCGGCAGCCCGGTGAGTGTCAACGCCACCACTGGTGTTGCCACCATGACGACGAACACGCTGGCGGCAGGAACGCACCCCCTGTCCGCGACGTTCACCCCGACGGATACGAGCTTTGCCCCGTCGACGGGAACCTTCAGTGAGGTAATCAACCCGCCGGCACCGCCGACGACGACCACGCTTTCCGTGGGTGGCAACTTCACCCAGGCTGGGCAGGCCGCGACCCTCACCGCGACGGTCGACGACAACCTCGGTGCCGGGCTTAACGCCGGGTCCGTGGCGTTCTTCGACAACAACTCGTCCACCCCGATCGGTACGGTCAACGGCAGCACCAACACCACTGCCGGTAGCTACGTCCTTCCCGTGCCGGCCGGTTTCAGCGCCGGCAGCCACTCGGTCGTAGCCAAGTTCACCCCGACCGACCTGACCGCTCACGCTGCGTCGCAGTCCGCGCCGCAGGCCTTCATCACCCAGGCGGCACAGGCTCCGGCCTGCTCGCAGCCCGGCTCGCAGTGCACGTCCACCTCGCACATCCAGGCGTCGATCCCGGTCGGTACCTTGGTGATCACCACGCCGTACACCGCGGCGGCCCCGCTGGACCTCGGCACGCTGGCGCTGAAGTCGGATGGGTCCGAGTACACCGCCAACGCGGCGTTCCAGCACATCGACGTGACCGACTCGCGCGCCGGTAACCTGCCGTGGACCATCACGGCGCTGTGCACCAACCTGTCGGACGGTGGCAGCAACGCCGGTAGCACGATCAACTCGCAGAACGTCGGACTGACGGCCCTGGTTGGCACGCCCGGCACCGGGTTCAGCGGAACCGTCACGACGACCGACAACCCCGCCGCCGAGCCGGCTGTGGCTGCGGACGCCCCGCTGGGCGCACCGGGTCACCAGGGCCTCGGCATCAACCCGCACCAGATCGCCGCGGCCGACCATGGCCAAGGTAGCTTCGAGTTGAACGGCACGCTCACGATCAACGCGCCAACCGCAACCGAGCCCGGCCTGTTCACTGGCACCATCACCTTCACTGTCGGCTAACAACCGGCGTGCGCGATGGGGCGGTCGGTTCTCGGCCGCCCCATCCGTTGTTAACACGCAATTTCCTCTCCCTTCTACTGAACTGGATTGGGTCTGCGTCATGCGGCATCCGATCGCGACCTCTTCGCGCGCCCACATGCAAGCGAGTCGGCGCTGTGCGCGTGCGCTGGCGATCCTCCTTGCGACTCTGGGCCTCCTCCTGGGCCTGTCGCCTGATCTAGGTGCTACGCCCGGCATCGCTCCTACTGCGCTGGCACCGGGTGCCAAGCCGCCTGTCGTCCCGTTCGGCGCTGGTCCAGCGAACGCCAAGGGTGTCGACGGCCGCTCCTACTTCCTGGTCCTGACCGCGCCGAAGCAAGGCTTGAACGACCACATGGCGGTCGTGAACCTCTCCTTGAAGCCGCTGACGCTGAATGTGTATCCGGTCGACGCCCTCAGCAACGCCGACGGCTCGGTTGGTTTCCAGCCGCGAACGGAGCGCCCGAGCGACGCCGGCTCCTGGATCACCATTCACACGCCGAACAACCGTCCGACGATAGTCGTCAAGCCGCGCTCGACGACGATTCTTCCGTTTCACATCCAGATCCCGACTCAAGCGACACCTGGCGATCACGTCGCCGGTTTGATCACGTCCCTGACGTCCAAGGTCAAAGGGCCGAGCAGCAACACGGCGTTCGAACAGCGCGTAGCGCTCCGGGTGTTTATCCGGATCAGCGGACCGTTACAGCCCAAGCTCGTGATCGAGCAGCTGCGCACGACGTATCACCCCACACTTAACCCGTTCGGTCATGGGAGCGTTACCGTCAGCTACACCGTGCGAAACGCCGGTAACGTCATTCTCGGGGGACACCAGAACGTCAAGATCAGCGGCCTGCTGAATTCCCGGCAGCCGAAGGCGCTCGCAGACGTGCCGCTGCTGCTGCCCGGGGCAACGTATTCGACCTCGATGCGGATTGGGCGTCTCTGGCCGACGTTCTCACTCACCGGGAGCGTACGTATCACCCCGGTAGCGCAGCCTGGAATGGTCGACCCTGGGTTACGCGATTTCACCGCGAAGAAGGATTTCTGGGCCATTCCCTGGATGCTCATCCTTCTCATCGTCGTGCTCGTGCTCGCGGTGACCGGTACGTGGTGGTGGCGCCGACACCGCCGTCGCCGCACGCAGCCCCCATCTCCGGGACAGAAGATGGCGCTGACGGGGCCGCGCTCGTGATCTCGACCGTCCGGCGATTGCTAGTAGCAGCTCTGCTAGCGCTCGTCGGCGTGCTGGCATTCAGCCCACCAACCGCGTACGCGGACCAGGTCCCGTTCAGTGATCCAAGTGCCAAGGGCTATATCGGCCTGTGCGACTACCACGACCAGAACATCACCAGCGGGAGTGTGCGCGCGGCGCCATTCGTCTGGAAAGCCGTCTCGTCGGTACCGCCGCCTGCGCAGTTCCAAGGTAGAGGCGAGAACGCGATCCTGAATATCTACCAGCCCCGGCCGGGCGTCGATCCCGGCAACTGGAACGGCGACTCGCTCACGTCGGCCTCCTTCTATAACAACCCGAAGCTCCCAGCCGCCCAGGCCACCAAGGCCGACATCTCCCTGTCGGTGATCGTCAACGAGTTTCCGCCGATGGTGGACGGGCTCTACCAACTGCGCATGTTCTACGGCAAGGCGGGTTATGGCCTGTACAGCAGCACCTATCCGGATGCGGTCATCCGCGTGAGTGGCGGCACCTGGACGTTGGTGCAGGGCGGCACAGTCGACTGCACAGCAGCGCCCGCGGTGTCGAACGAGGTGCTGGCCGGAACGCTCACTCAAGCACCGGCCGGTAATTCAAGCGGCTCCAAGTCTTCGGCCGGGGCTCCGAGCGGCGCGCCGCAGTCAGGTCCGACAACCGGAAGCCACTCGTCACGCGGCTCGGGAGCCCCGCGGAGCGGCGGCACGCAGCGGTCTCAGCCGGGTTCCGCGGCTCAGACCCAGGCGGCGTCAGCCGCGCGGCACGCGTCCTCGTCCTCGGACGCACCAGCGATCGGTGCCGGAATCGCGGTAGCGGTCGCGCTCGCTGGTACGGCGGCGGGCCTGTGGTACTGGCGTCGGCGCAGATCCGCGCCGCAATGACTGCCCCTCCGCATGGCCGTTCCGGCCATACCGACACTCCAAAGAAAGGACGTCGTCCACGATGAGATCTCGCTTTCCGGTGTTGGCCGGGTTCTGCACCCTGGCCGCATCGGTGGTACTGATCGGGGTGGTGGGAGCCGGGCCGGCAGGCGCGGCCCCCACGCCGCCGTGGGAGCCGGACCCGACCAACGAGTCGGGCACGATCAGCTTCTATGACGCGAACGGCAACCAGATCACCAGTGGCTCGACCAACACCGCGCCGTTCGCGAAGTACGTGGTCGGCAATGAGACGATTCGTGCGGGTGATGTGCAAGCTGGGACCTTCTTCTTCCAGCCGAACCCGAACGTTCTTCCCGCGCTGTGGACCGGCGACCAGATGACCGGGTTCAACCTTTACCCACTGACCAGCGGGCCGGCAAACATCCAATCGTTGAGCCAGACCCACCCGGTCCAGGTCGGCGTGAGTACTGACCTGACGGTGGAGCAAGAGATTGCGGGCCTGCCGAACAGCGACCCGTCCGGTCCTGGGTGTGCCTACGCCGCGACGCCGGCGGGGTGCACGAACACCGGCTACCAGAACCTGTACTCGATGCGGTTGCGGTCGGCTAACGCCGCCGGTAGCCAGACCACTACTTACGACGTCGCTGACCTCCTCGTCAACGCAGCGACCCACACGTGGACCCAGGTATACCCAGCGCCCGGCTCTAGCCCGGTCACCACGACTACGAGCCTGAGCGCCAACCCGACTACGGCCGCCCAGGGCGACCAGGTGATGCTGACGGCGACCGTGACCGGCACGGGTGCCGCTGGCTCCGTGGAGTTCTTCGACGGCACCACGTCGCTCGGCAAGGCCGACGTGTCGGGCGGCACGGCGTCGCTCACCACAACCGCATTGCCGGTCGGCTCCGACTCGCTCACCGCAACGTTTACGCCGACGGACGCCGCCGCATTCACGTCGTCTACATCACCGCCGGTCACCGTGACGATCACCGGCAACACGCCACCACCCAACAGCGGCAGCGAGACGATCAACGTCGATGTTCCGCAGGCCACTGAGGGGACGCTTACGCTGACCGTCAGCCCGACGCCGGTGCAGATGTCGGCGCCGACGAACGATGGCACGGTGTTGGATTCCACGGGCTCACTGAGCGCGGTCACCGTCACTGACGGGCGCACCATCAGCAAGCCCGGCTGGAATGTCTCCGGGCAGGTGAGCGACTTCCACAGCGGCAGCAACACGATTGACGGCAACGAGCTCGGTTGGACACCGAAGATCACCACTCCGAACAGCGCGAACGACGTCGCCGCTGGGCCGAGCGTGACCGCCGGTGCCAACCCCGGACTCAAGCAGGGATCGGGACTCGCGTCGGCTGCCGCAGGCAAGGGTGTCGGGCAAACTACGCTCGGCGGTGATCTCGACCTACACATCCCGGTCGACACGCCTGCCGGCACCTACAGCGCCACGCTCACGATCACCGCGATCTGAGAAACGATATGGGTGGCCCGGGAAGTGGACTCGTTGAACGCGTGTCCTCTTCCCGGCGCCCCGCCCGACGTCCGTGCAGCTATTCGCTCGAGAATGAAAGCAATTCCTCGATGAAATTCGTTGGCAATCGTCGATCGGCCGCGCTGGCGGTGATCCTTATCGGCGTATTCGCGAGCAGCCTAGGTGCATTCGGGAACGGCGTTGGTGCGCAGGCAACCCCTGGCACGCCCTCCCCGCACCCTGCTCCATCGCCCGCTCCGCGAAAACCGCCCGCCAACGCGATCACCTGGTCGGTCATGCCCTCCAGCGCAAAGGGCCTGAACGGCCGGTCC
>JBPYES010000542.1:0-12621 GCA_051984825.1 Jatrophihabitantaceae bacterium | reverse complement strand
GAGAGCAGCTGCGGCACGATCGTGTTCTCGACGTCGGAGGAGACTCCTGAACCACGCGTGCGGAAGATCGAGTCCATCTCGTCGAAGAACACGATGACCGGGGTGCCCTCGCTTGCCTTCTCGCGGGCCCGCTGGAACACCAGACGGATGTGCCGCTCGGTCTCGCCGACGTACTTGTTGAGCAGCTCCGGGCCCTTGATGTTCAGGAAGTACGACTTCGCCGTGGAGCCGTCACCGCGGGCCTCCTCGACCTTCTTGGCCAGCGAGTTGGCCACCGCCTTGGCGATCAGCGTCTTGCCGCAGCCAGGCGGTCCGTACAGCAGGATGCCCTTCGGCGGGCGTAGCTCGTGCTCGCGGAACAGGTCCGCGTGCAGGAACGGCAGCTCAACGGCGTCACGGATCGCCTCGATCTGCTTGGCCAGGCCGCCGATGTCGGTGTAGTCGATGTCGGGGACCTCTTCGAGGATGAGCTCCTCGACCTCACTCTTCGGGATGCGCTCGTATGCGTACGCCGAGCGCGGCTCGAGCAGCAGCGAGTCGCCGCTGCGCAGCGGGCTGCCGCGCAGGATGTCGGCGAGGTAAATCACCCGCTCCTCGTCCGTGTGCCCGATAACCAGTGCCCGCTCCCCGTCGTCGAGCAGCTCTTTGAGCATCACGATCTCGCCGGCGCGCTCGTGGCCGCGGGCGGCGACGATGTTCATCGCCTCGTTGAGCATGACCTCCTGGCCGTGCTGCAGCTCGTCGATCTTCACTTCTGGTGACACAGCGACGCGCAGCTTCCGCCCGCCGGTGAAGATGTCGACCGTGCCGTCGTCGAACTTCTCAAGGAACACGCCATAGCCGCTCGGCGGCTGCGCGAGGCGGTCGATCTCCTCTTTCAGCGCGACGACTTGGTCGCGAGCTTCGCGCAGTGTCTCGACAAGGCGCTCGTTGCGCTCGCCGAGGCTCGCGACGCGTGCCTGCGCGTCGGCCAGCCGCTCTTCGAGGATGCGCATGTGCCGCGGCGACTCGGCAACCTTTGCACGAAGTAGCTCGACCTCTTGCTCAAGGAAGGCCGTGCGCCGGCGTGTGTCGCGGGTGTTTTCGTCGTCGCCATTCGAGCGGAACGTGTCGTCGGACTCGTGAGCCATGCGGGCCACCTCCACTCGTGTGGTTCGCGAAAATCCACCCTACACATCCGGGCCGATCCTGCGATGCATCTACCCTCGCTATAGAAGGAGCCGAAACCGATCGGCAACATACGAGAGAATCAGGATCACCGTTGAGCGAGCCTCTCCGTGTCTGGATCGATCAGGACCTCTGTACCGGCGACGGGCTGTGCGTCCAGTACGCACCCGAAGTGTTCGAGTTCGACGTGGACGGTCTCGCATACGTGAAGAACGAATCCGGCGAGTTGCTTGCCGCCAAGCGCGCCGTCGCCGACGTACCTCCTCGGCTGCGGCTGGACGTCATCGACTCGGCAAAGGAATGCCCCGGAGACTGCATCCACGTGGTGCGCTCCAGTGACGGCACGGAGGTCGCCGGGCCCGACGCTGGCTAACCCCGCCTGCGCGCGCCCACGTCTCCGCCACTAGGGCGGATCCGCGGCCACGCACCGCGCCTGTCGGCGCGGGTCGCGTCGCGGCGGCGGGGCCTCTTCGCCCGAGGGTCATCGCTGACGGCTGGGTTCCTTTTGCTCGCTTTGCGTGGCCCTCGGTGGGCACTTGTTGCGCACTTCATGAACCTGCGGCGTGTCGCTGCTGGGGTGCGCGTGTATACGGATGATACTAGAGGGTTCGATGTTGCTGTTGTGAACTGTGTGATTCCGTCGTACGGTGATTTGCGGTCGACGGAAGGATCGTCATGTCACGCCTGCGCCCGTCCCATCCGGACCGAAAGAGCCCCCAGTTACGTAGCCGCGCCGGGCGGGTGATCGTCCGGCTCGTTGTGCTGGCGATCTGCGCGACGATCGCCTCGGGTGTCGTCCTCGAACTACGGCACAGCTCGACGGCCTCTGCCGACCCGTCCGCTCACGACTGGTATCGGCTTCGGGTATGCGAGTCGGGCAACGACTACCGGATCAATACCGGCAACAACCACTACGGGGCGTACCAGTTCGATCTGCCGACCTGGCGCAGCGTCGGCGGCCGGGGCTTGCCGAACGAGGCGTCCCCGGCCGAGCAGGACGCGCGCGCCCTGATGCTCTACCGGATGCGCGGCTGGGAGCCGTGGCAGTGCGCCGCGATCGTGGGACTGCGCGATGACAGCGATGCGGGATCCGGCCGGATCAGCGACATCACGATCCCGGGCGGAGGCGGCTCGGCACCCCACAGCCCGCGCAGTTCCCACGCATGGCCCGGCGTCTACTACTCGCTCGGCGACAACAGCGCGGGGATCAGGCAGTGGCAACTGCAGATGCGGGCGCGGGGCGCGCCGCTGACCGGCACCGGGCAGTTCGGCGCGCATACCCTCGCCGTCGTCAAGGCAGTGCAGCTGCAGAACGGCCTGGGTGTGACCGGCCTGCTCGGCCCCAAAACGTGGGCGCTCGCCTGGGACGGCAAGTACCAGGCCGGCGCCGCGCCGGCGGCACCGGCGGCACGTCCGGCACCCAGGCCCGCGCCGAAGCCGGCCCCCAGGCCGGCTCCCAAGCCGGCGCCCGCGCCGGCGGTCCAGGCACCAGCGTGGACAGCCCCGCAGTACTACTCGCTCGGCGACGACAGCGCGACGATCAAGGCGTGGCAGCAGCAGATGCGCACGCGCGGCGCGCCGCTGCGGGTCAGCGGGCAGTTCGGCACGAACACGCTCGCCGTCATCAATGCGGTGCAGCAGCAGAATCATCTGAAGGTGACCGGACTCCTGGGCCCGGTGACGTGGAAGCTCGCCTGGACCGGCACGTATAGCAAGCCGCCCGCAGTACCGGCGCTGACCGGTCAGCAGTACTTCTCGTTGGGTGATAGCAGCGCGGCTATCAAGGCCTGGCAGCTACAGATGCGTTCGCGCGGGGCGCCGCTCACCGGCACCGGGCAGTTCGGCGCAAACACGCTCGCCGTCGTCAAGCGCGTCCAGCAGGTGAACCACCTGGACGTGACCGGCCTACTCGGCCCCGAGACCTGGAAGATGGCCTGGCTGGGCGCCTACTGACCTACCCGCCGGACGCGGAAGCGCTCATCGCGCGCTAATCGGCGCCCTTCGCGGGGCGGTGCTGCCGGGGCGGTGTCGTGACGCCAGGAGCAAGCCGGCGGGCCATGACCAGGAACGCGGTGTGCCCGATCATCCGGTGCTCCGGGCGCACCGCGAGGCCGACAACATGCCAGCCGCGAATCAGGGACTCCCACGCGGCGGGCTCCGTGTAGCCCTCGTGTTCGCGTAGCGCCTCCACCATCCGTGACAGCTGCGTCGTCGTCGCCACGTAGCCGAGCAGCACACCCCCGGGGCGCAGCGCGTCCGACACCTGGGGCAGCACCTCCCACGGCGACAACATGTCAAGGACCACCCGGTCGGCCACCTCGCCGGCGGGGTGGTCGGCCACGTCAGCCACGCGCAGCGTCCAGTTCTGCGGACGGCAGCCGTAGAACGTCTCGACGTTGCGGGCGGCCACCTCGGCATGGTCGGCGCGGCTCTCGTAGGAGATGACCCGGCCCGAGGGGCCGACTGCACGCAGCAGGGAACACGTGAGCGCGCCGGAGCCTGCGCCCGCCTCGACGACCACGGCGCCCGGGTGCATGTCGCCCAACGTGACTATATGGGCGGCGTCCTTCGGGTAGACGACGGCCGCGCCACGCGGCATCGAGAGCACGAAGTCGGCAAGCAGCGGCCGCATTGCGAGGTACGGCGTGCCGGACGTCGAGGTGACGATGCTGCCTTCGGGCGCTCCGATCAGCGCGTCGTGGTTGATCGCGCCGCGATGCGTGTGGAACTGCTTGCCGGCCTCGAGGGTGACGGTGTGCTGGCGGCCCTTCGGGTCGGTGAGCTGTACGCGCTCCCCGCCCGCGAAAGGCTTCGACGTCACGCGGCCGGCCCGGTCAGCTGGGCGACGAGGTCCTTCGACGAGAGCACGCCGGCGAACGACCGGTCCGGGTTCACCACCAGGTACTCGTTGGCCGGCGTGGTGCGCAGCGCCGTGAGCAGCTCGTCTCCGGCAAGGTCGACGCCGAGCACCATGCCCGGCTCCAAGGGCCGGGCCACGTCGGCGATGCGGACCCAGGGGCGCTGGTCGAGCGGTACCGCTGCGATGCGCACCTCATCGACGATGGCCTGCGGACGGTCGCCGGAGTCGACGACGACCAGGCCCCGCACGTGTGCCTCGCCGGCGCGGCGGATCGCCTCCGCCACCGGCAGGTCAGCGTGGACGAGCAGTCCAGGGCGCAGCAGCCGGCGCACGGAAAGGTGCGGCAGCCGTTGCTCCAGTTCCGCAACGCGCAGCGACTGCGTGGCGCCGAACCAGATGAATGCGCCGAGCAGCAGTCCGAACAGGCCCGTGCCGATGCTCCAGTTGAAGCCGCCGACGTCGAGGAGCACCGCCGAGCCCGCGACGAGCACGGCCACCGCCCTTCCCGTCCAGGCGGCTACCCGGGTGCCGGTCAGCCGGGAGCGGGTGACCCCCCACACGCCGGCCCGCAGCGCCCGTCCCCCGTCAAGCGGCAGACCGGGCAGCAGGTTGAAGACGGCGACCACCAGGTTGCTCCACACCAGCAGGGCCAGCAGGACCGAGAGCACCGTAGCGTCGGGCACGAACGAGCGCCCGAGCCACGCCACACCGGCCAGCGCCAGCGATACGAAGGGCCCGGCGAGGGCGATCAGCACCTCATCACGAGGCCGGCGGATCTCCCCCTCGATCTCGGACACCCCGCCCAGCAGGAAGATCACCACACGGTTGACGGGCTGGCCCAGGGCGAGGCTGGCCGCGGTGTGGCCCAACTCATGCGCGAGCACGCACAGTGCCAGCAGCACGGCGAACACGAACGCGTACAAATACGCCATCTGGTGGCTGAGGCCGTCGACCAGCTCGTAGATGATGCCGTTGTAGGTGATCGTCACGAGTGTCGCGATGAGTACCCAGGACGGAGCGAAATAGAGCGGAACGCCACGGAAGCGCCCTACCGGTAACAGCCTGTCACCGACGGGTCGGGGTGGACGGTTCATGCTCATTGCCAGCGATGCTACGGCGCCTCATGGTGAGCCGGGTTAGCGTACGGAGCGTGAACGACAGCGACGATCTACAGAGCCGTATCGAGGCTCAGATCGCCGCCAACCGGCGCAGCCGCCACAACGCCCGTTCGCGACGGTCGGTGCCGCCTCGTGGGGACGTGGCGCGCCCGCCTCGGCCGGCGCCCGGGCCGGCGTCACCGTTGGACGAGACGCAAATCATCGAGGCCATCCCGCCGGACGACAAGGGCGAAATCCGGCCCCCGCGGCGCACGCAACCGCGGCGGCAGTTCGCGTTTCCGCTACGGCTGCTGGTGCTGCTTGTCGTGACGGCGCTGCTCGCCGTGGGGCTCCGCGCCTTCGTCGTAGAGCCGTTCTGGATCCCTTCCGAGTCGATGGAGCCGACGTTGCACGGCTGCTCGGGCTGCGACAACGACCGACTACTCGTGGACCGGCTCTCGTACCACCTGCACGCGGTGCACCGCGGCGACATCGTCGTGTTCAACCGCCCGCCCGGGATCGACGCCGCGGAGAAGGTGCTGATCAAGCGGGTCATCGGCCTGCCAGGCGAAAGGGTGAGCGGCCACGACGGGAAGGTGTGGATCGGCTCGCGACCCCTCGAGGAGTCCTACGTCAACCGAGCGTGTCACGGCACCGCTGATTTCAGCCCCGTGAGCGTGCCGTCCGGCCACTATTTCGTGATGGGCGACAACAGATGTGACTCGACGGACAGCCGGGTCTTCGGCACGATTCCCGGGTCGTCGATCATCGGCCGAGCGTTTCTGATCATCTGGCCGCTCGGCCGCATCCAGTGGCTGTGACGCTCGCGCCTGCGCAAAATTGTCGGTGAGCGGTTCTAGTGTCGCGGGCATGACGGAGACGGTGACGGTGGCGGCATTGCCCGATGCGGTGATCGGATCGCTGTCGCCGTCGCGGGCGTCGGACTTCAAGACCTGCCCGCTGCTGTACCGGTTCCGCACGATCGATCGTTTGCCCGAGGCGCCGTCGCGCGCGGCGGTACGGGGCACGGTGGTGCACACGGTGCTCGAGCGGTTGTTCGACCTGCCGTCAGAGCAGCGCACCCCCGGCGCTGCCCAGCAGCTCGTCGAGCCGGCGTGGCAGGCCCTGCTGGCGGAGGAGCCGGAGCTCGCCGCCCTGTTCGCGGACGAGAGCGACCTGGCCGCGTGGCTCGGCTCCGCGGGTGAGCTCGTCGAGGGCTACTTCGCGATCGAGGACCCGTCCCGGTTGGAGCCGGCGGCCCGTGAGGAGCTTGTCGAGACCGTAATCGACGGGTTACGGCTGCGCGGATACGTCGACCGCCTCGACATCTCGCCGTCCGGTGACGTGCGCGTTGTCGACTACAAGACCGGCACGATTCCGCGCGAGGCGTTTGAAGCCAAAGCGTTGTTCCAGATGAAGTTCTATGCGCTCGTGCTGTGGCGCACCCGCGGCGTCGTGCCGCGGCAGCTGAAGCTGATCTACCTCTCTGACCGCGACACGCTCATCTACACGCCGGAGCAGGACGAGCTGATCCGCTTCGAGCGCACCCTGAAGGCGATCTGGGTGGCCATCGCCCGCGCCGCCGCGGCGGGCGACTTCCGCCCCAGCCCGAGCCGGCTGTGCGACTGGTGCGACCACCAGGTGCGCTGTCCCGCATTCGGTGGCACCCCGCCGCCGTTCCCCGCTGATGCACTCAGCTGGATCGACCGGGATCGGCGTGATCCGCCCGAGCCCGCCATCCAGCCCGAACTCTAGGTCGGAGGAGCGCTCGCGCGACCAAGAAGGCCATGTGGACGCAGCCGCCGGACGCGGAGCGCTCGAGTTAAGAGCCACCAACACGTACCGGTGGATTGATCGTCGGCGCACACTGCAACACATGGCGATGGGAGATACGTCCGAAGCGCCGCCTGCCGCGATCGTCGCGCTGACGGCCGAGATCGACGGCCTGCGAGCCACGGTCAAGGGCATGCACACCGAACTACGGCAGTACCCGCGCCAGACCAGTGAGCACCGCGCCGCGGTGCGCGAGATCGCCGCCGCCACCACGGAGCTGATCGACGCACAGAGCAGGCTTGGCCAGATGTGGCTCACGCACCGGCGGCGGGTGGCGGCTGCGCTGCGCGCCCAGGACCGGATGCGCACTCAGCGCCGCCTGTGGCTGCTGACCGAGGCGGTCACCCTGATCGGCGCGCTGATCGTGCTGCTCGCCGCGACGGGTGCCGTCGCCACATCGAAGCTGGCGATCGGCGTGCCGGTGCTGCTCACCGGCGCCCTGATGGCAGCCTCGATGCGGCCGCGCATGGCGCGCGACGCCGGTCCGCATGCCCTGGACTTGCGCAAGGCGGTGGCTGCCGTGGCGCTGGCCGTGATCGCGCTGCTCGGCGCGCTCGTGTGGCCCACGCTCGGCTATGCGTGCGTGCTCGCTCTCGCGGTTGCGGCCTTGCCGGTTCTTGCCGCCTGGCAAACGCGGCAGCGGCGTGCGGCAGAGGGTGAGCCGCGCCGTGGATGAGACGCCGACGGGCGGTGACCGGCAGCCGACGCGCAATATCGAGGCGGACCTCAACACCGCCGGTGCTGACGTCGGCGAACTGCGTCGAGCGGTGCGGCTGGTGAGTCAGCAGCTCCACTGGCTGATGGACAACGCCCTGATCACTGCCGATGCGCCGATCTGCGACCTCGATGCTGACGTCGACGAGGCGATGGTGGCCCTCGCAGCCACGGTAGAGCGGGGCGAGGGATTCCGGAATCAGTTGCTCGACGGCGCCACGCGCAACGAGTTGCGGCTGGCCGTCGACCGGCACGTGGACTGGCGGCACCGGCTCGAAGAGCAGTACGCCGCGCTCGTAGCGCTGAGCGAAGCGGTCGTCGCCGACGACCAGCAGGCAGCGCTTCGTGCGGCCGAAGAATTCCCGGCCGCCAAGCAGGCCATGCGCGATCTGGAGAAGGACGGCCCACGACTGGAGGCGGCCGCAACACGCGCGGCGCCCCGGCTCCAGGCCGATGAGGAGATGCGCCGCGAGCACCGGGCCGACATCGACGCCGTCGCAGCTGCCTGGCAGCAGCTCTACCGCGGGCTTCGCGCCGTCATCGGCGAAGGCGTCGCAAAGCATGCGCTGTTTCCGCCATGGTTTCGCAACAGCCTCGGACTCGCGCCGCCCCCGGACCAGCCGACGCGCTGGTTCGAACTGGCCACCGAGATCCGCGCTTACCGGATCACCTACGGCGTCGTCACCGACGACTCGGCACTCGGCGCCCCGCCGCCTGAAGACTCCTCCACACGGCGCCGCGACTGGTATCGGCGCCTTGCCGCGGGGTTGGCTCGCCTCACCTGATGATGATCAGCGGGATCGCCATTTCGGCAGGCGTCGTCGAACCGTGATATGCGACGAGCTTGCCGGCGAGTTCCGGCTCGTGCTTGGTGGCCAGCACGGCGTAGTCGCCGCGGCACACGACGACCACGTCGCCGATCCGCGCCAGATGCTGTTCCGGCACCGCGCCGAACCAGCCCGCGGCCACCGCCTCGTCGCGGCTGACCACGTCCGCGGCGTCGCCGAGCAGCGCGCGCCATGTCGCGATGACGTCCTCACGGGCGCCGCGGCGGGTGTGCAGGTACCGCACCCGGGCTTCGCCGGCCACCACGCGCACGCCGGCGAGCAGCCGCCGGTCGGCATCGACGTCGACACGGTGCTTGGCGGGGACGTTCAGCCCGCCGTGGTCGGCGGTCACGAGCAGCGCCGCGTCGGCGGGAAGGCCGTCAACCAGTCGGGCGAGCAGCCGGCCGACATCGGCCACCGCCTCCTGCCACGGTGGCGAGTCGATGCCGGACAGGTGCGCGGTCGTGTCGACCGAGGAGTGATAGCCGTACACGAGTCGCGCCGGGCCGGTCAGCTCCGCGAGCATCGTCTCGGCCAGCGCGCCGTCGCCCGTGCCGACGTACCGCGCTCCCCGGTACGCAGCGACGGTGAGGCCGCTGCCCGCGAAGTCCGCCCGGGACACCACGCTCGTCGTGAGCCCTCCCGCAGCGGCCACCTCGAACTGCGTCGGGACGGGCTGCCATACCGCCGGATCGGGGTCGGTGCGCCAGTCGATGTGCGTGAGCACTCGACGGGTGCCCGGCACGTTCACCCGGAATCCGACGATGCCGTGCGCGCCGGGCAGCGCGCCTGTGCCCAGCGACACCAGGCTGGTCGGCGTCGTGGACGGGAAGCAGCTGGAGATCTCACGCAGCTCACCTAGCCGGCCGGCGTGCACGTCGGCGAGCAGCGGCGCGACCTGTGCCGCGGTCGGCAGCAGGTGATACCCGAGCCCGTCGACGAGCAGCACTGCGATGCGGCGGACCTCGGGCAGGCCGAGCCGGTCGACAGGACCCGGAACGCCCAGCGCGGCGAGCGCACTCGGCAGCACATCGGCAATCGTGGTGATCACCGGTGCGTCATCGCCACGTGCGTTGCTTCGTCTCGACGAGGTCCGCCAGGTCGGCGACCGTGACGCCCACCAGGGTCGGCACGACCGTACGCCCCGGTACGGGCTGCAGCGGCACTTCGCTGGGAACGGCGAGAATGACGCAGCCGGCCGCCTCGGCAGACGCGATGCCGAGCGGGGAGTCCTCGATCGCGACGCTGTCCGCAGGCGGGACGCCGAGCAGCTCGGCGGCGCGCAGATAGGGGTCCGGCGCCGGCTTCGGATGGGCCACCTCGTCGCCGCACACGGTGGCCTCGAAGTACTCGCGGCCGAGCGTGTCGAGTGCGATCTCGGTCAGCCGTCGATGGGTGGACGTGACCAGTGCCGTGGGCACGCCCGCCTGGTGGACGGCAACCAGCAACTCGCGCGCGCCCGGCTTCCACACCAGAGCCGTCCGGAACAGCTCGGCGGCACGCTCCAGCAGGTAGGCACCGCTGCACTCCGGGTCGGCGTCGATGCGCAGGTCGTCGTGCATGATCGTGATCGACCGGGCCAGGCTGGAGCCGACCATGCGCCGGCGTGCGGCGTCGGACAGCTCGCCACCCAAGTAGTGCGCCAGGTCGTCCAGCGCGACGTCCCAGACCTTCTCCGAGTCGAGCAAGGTGCCATCCATGTCGAACAGGACGGCGGCGAGCTCGCTCACGTGTTGAAGTACTTGGCCTCGGGGTGGTGCACGACGATCGCGTCCGTGGACTGCTCAGGATGCAGCTGGAACTCCTCGGACAGTTCGACGTTGATGCGCTCCGGGCGCAGCAGGCCGACGATCTTCGCGCGGTCCTCGAGGTTGGGGCACGCGCCGTAGCCGAGCGAGTAGCGCGCCCCCCGGTAGCCGAGGTTGAAGAAGTCTTCGACGTTGCCGGGGTCTTCGGCGGCGACCGGTCCGGAAGGCAAGATGAGCTCCTGCCGCACCCGGCGGTGCCAGTACTCGGCCAGCGCCTCCGTGAGCTGTACGGACAGGCCGTGCGCCTCGAGGTAGTCGCGGTAGGCGTTGGCCTCGAACAGTTCGTGCGTGAACTCGCTGATGCGGGCACCGATCGTCACAACGGTGAACGCGACGACGTCCGTCTCCCCTGAGTCTTCGCTGCGGAAGAAGTCGGCCAGGCACAACCGCCGCTCGCGCCGCTGCCGCGGGAACGTGAACCGGGCGCGTTCCATGCCGGTTTCGCTCAGCACGATGAGGTCATCGCCCTTGGACACGCACGGGTAGTAGCCGTAGACGACGGCCGCCTCCAGCACGCCCTCCGTCTGGAACCGGTCGAGCCAGTAGCGCAGCCGGGGCCGGCCGTCGCTCTCGACGAGTTCCTCGTAGGAAGGTCCCTTCCCACCCCGGGCGCCACGCAGTCCCCACTGGCCCATGAACGTGGCCCGTTCGTCCAGCAGCGCCGCGTAGTCGGCCAGCGCGATCCCCTTGACGACGCGATCACCCCAGAACGGCGGCGTGGGCACAGGGTTGTCAGTGGCGACGTCGGACCGTGCTGGTGGCTCGGGCTCGCCCGCCTCCTCGGCGAGCCGCCGCTGCTCGGCAATCTTGAGGGAGCGCGCGCGGCGGGCCTTGCGCTCCGCAAGCTTGCGCGCTTCCTCATCGGAGAGCTTCGCGTCGGCCGGGCCGTCGACTCCTGTGGGTACGCCACGCCGGGGCGCCATCAGCGCGTCCATCAGCCGCAGCCCCTCGAACGCGTCGCGGGCGTACCGAACGTCACCCTGGAACATCTCGGAGAGATCGCCCTCGACGTAGCCGCGGGTGAGCGCGGCGCCGCCCAGCAGCACCGGGTAGCGATCGGCGATCCCCCGGGAGTTCATCTCCTCGAGGTTCTCCTTCATGATCACCGTGCTCTTGACGAGCAGCCCGGACATGCCGATCGCATCGGCGCCGTGCTCGTCGGCGGCTTCGAGGATGACGTTGATCGGCTGCTTGATGCCGAGGTTCACCACGGTGTAGCCGTTGTTGGACAAGATGATGTCCACGAGGTTCTTGCCGATGTCGTGGACGTCGCCCTTGACGGTGGCGAGCACAATCGTGCCCTTACCGCCGGCGTCCGACTTCTCCATGTGCGGTTCGAGGTAGGCGACGGCGGCCTTCATCACCTCGGCGGACTGCAGCACGAACGGCAGCTGCATCTCGCCGGCGCCGAACAGCTCGCCCACGGTCTTCATGCCTGCGAGCAGCGTCTCGTTGATGATCTCCAATGCGGGGCGCTGCGACAGAGCTTCGTCCAGATCGGCCTCGAGGCCGTTGCGCTCGCCGTCGATGATCCGCCGCTGGAGCCGCTCATCCAGGGGCAGCGCGGCCAGCTCCTCGGCACGGGAGGCGGCGCTCGATTGCGCGGACACGCCCTCGAACAACTGCAGGAACCGCTGCAACGGGTCGTACCCGTCGCGCCGTTTGTCATAGACGAGGTCGAGCGCGACCTCGCGCTGCTCGGCCGGGATCTTCGACATCGGCAAGATCTTCGACGCGTGCACGATCGCCGAGTCGAGGCCGGCCTCGACGCATTCGGCAAGGAACACCGAATTCAGCACCTGCCGCGCTGCGGGGTTGAGGCCGAAGGAGATGTTCGACAGGCCGAGCGTCGTCTGCACGTCCGGATGCCGCTGCTTGAGCAACCGGATGCCCTCGATGGTCTCGATGCCGTCGCGGCGGCTCTCTTCCTGCCCGGTGCCGAGTGTGAACGTCAGGCAGTCGACCAGGATGTCGCTCTCGGCCATCCCCCACTGCTGCGTGAGCGTGTCGATCAGCCGCTCGGCGATGGCCACCTTCGTCTCTGCGGTACGCGCCTGGCCTTGCTCGTCGATGGTGAGCGCGATGACCGCGGCGCCGTGCTCGCGCACGATCGGCATGATGCGTGCGAAGCGGCTCTCCGGGCCCTCGCCGTCCTCGAAGTTCACGGAGTTGATCACGCAACGGCCGCCGAGCAATTCCAGGCCGGCCTCGAGCACGGGCGGCTCGGTCGAGTCGAGCACGATCGGCAACGTCGACGCGGTGGCGAACCGCCCCGCGACCTCACGCATGTCTTCGCGCCCGTCCCGGCCCACGTA
>JBPYES010000541.1:0-7902 GCA_051984825.1 Jatrophihabitantaceae bacterium | reverse complement strand
GTCGAGAACGGCACGTACAGCTTGTGGTACGGGCTGCCGTTGAGCTTCAGGTTGGCCACGTAGAAGTTGCTCGGGGACGCGCCCGGGGCGTTGTTCGTGATCGTCTTGCCGGACGGCAGGGTGATCTGCGTGTAGGGGAAGCCCAGGCTGTTGAATACGAGGTTGTCGCTACCCGAGTTCTCCGGGTACATGCCCAGCATCTCCCAGATGAACGTGGAGCTGTTGGCACCGAGGTCGTCGTTGTTGTCCAGGCTCGGGCCCGGCTGGTACATCGTGTTGCGGATGTTGTTGACGATCTGTTGCGTGCTGGCCGGGTCACCGACGTAGTTCAGCGCGTACTGCTCACCGAAGTCGAACTCGTTCGTCAGCTGGGCGAACATGCCGAACCCGTTGGGCTGCGACAGGTAGTCGCGCAGCATTGCTGCGACCTTGGCGTTGCCTCCGAGCAGGGAAGACAGCGCCGCGTAGTTGTTCGGGACGTTCCACAGGTACTCGTACGCGTCGCCCTCGACGTAGTGGTTGGTGGTTGTCCCGGTGATCCCCGGCACGAACTGGCCGTTGGCGTTGCGCGGGTTCAGCAGGTTGTTCGTGGGGTTGAAGACGTTTTCCCAGTTGTTCGCCCGGGTACGCAGCATGGCTGCATTTTGGTGGTCGCCGAGCGCGTCAGCGAAGAACGACAGCGCGAGGTCCTCGCTGTTGTACTCCTCGAGTGTCGGCACGTAGCCGTGCGGGTTGCAGCAGCCGTAGCTGCCGTCCTCCGGGAGGTAGCCGTACTTGTCCTCCAGAGCCTCGCCGGGCCGCACGTCGTTGACCGTTGTTGCCTGCGCGAGCATGTCCTTCAATGCCGTTGCCGTGTCGAAGTTGTGCGCGCCGAACGCGTAGTAGTCGGCAATGACCGACTGCATGGGGTCGCCGACCATCACGTAGTTGTTGTCCTGGTCGTATCCCCATTGCTGCAGCAGGTGGTCTTCGCTGTAGTAGTTGACCTGCGACTGCACCATGTCACCTGACTGGTCCGGGTCGAGCATCGCCTGCAGCTGGGACAGCGAGTGGTAAATGTCCCAGCCGGAGTACATGCCGTACTGGTCGTGCTGCCCGTTCCCGACCGTGTGCATGGCCATGTCGGCGCCCATGAACTGACCGTTGACGTCGCTGGTGATGTTGGGCTGGATGAAGTCCTTGTAGAGCAGGCTGTAGAACATCTGGGTCTTCTCGTAGGTGCTGCCGGACACCTGGATTCGGCCGAGCAGAGCGTTCCACTGCTGCTGGGCAGCGGCCTTGACCGAGTCGAAGTCCCATCCTGGGTTCTCTGTCTGCCAGTCGAGCGCGGCGTTCGCGTCGCTGACGTAGGAGATGCCGAGCTTCGCCTGGACGGTCTGGTTGCTGGTCGTGTCGAACGTCAGGTACACCGCGCCCTGGCCACCCGACTGCGGAATCACCTGCGAAGCGGTGAACGGCTGATCGAAGGTGATGTCGAAGTGCACGGTGTAGGTCTGCGGCTGGCCGTCGTTGGTGCCCTCACCACAGAAGTGGCCGCTGGTCTCGGACCCGGAGATCTCGTGGTTGTTGACGACCGTCGCGGTGCTCGGCGCGAACTCCCCGTTCTGGGCGTTCCGAAGCTTGATCAGGAAGCCGGCCTGGGTCGTGGCGGGGTAGGTGAAGCGCGCCATCGAACTGTGCGCCGTCGCCGTGAACTGCGAGGTGATCGTGTTGGGCTGGTTGGACTGCGCCGAGTAGTAGCCCGCCTGCGCCACCTCGTTGGTGTTGCTGAAAGCACTCAGCACGCTGTTCGGGTTGCCGCTGGGGAGCCCGCCGGTGATCGGGAGCATCGGCACGTCCTCTGCGGCACCACAGCCCGGGCCGCTGACATGCGTGAGCGAATACCCGGTGATCGACGTGTCGCCGAAGTTGTACCCGCCTCCCGCCGCGCGGTTGGGCATGGTGTCCGGGCTCCACTGCACCATCCCGAACGGCACCTCGGCGCCGGGGAACGTGTTGCCGCCGCCGCTGGTCCACGTCCGGGTGTCCACCAGCGTCGCCGGGTCGCTCACCGGCTGGGTGAGCGGGGTCGTGTTGCGTGCTCCGGCCGGGCGCTTCCCCGGCGGCACGGGCTTGGGACAGTCGGCCGGCTTGCCGTCCGGGCCCTTTGCGCAGGGCACGGGGTTGCCGTTCGCCTGGGCCGGGGCGGCAGTGCTCGGGCTGGCCGTCGCCGGTGGCGCCCCTGGGCTGGGTGCCGGGGACGGATCCGCCTGAGCGGCAGCCATCCCGGCGATGAGGACGCAGCTGCCAATCAGCGCCACAAGGCTGAATCTTGCGTTCATCGACGTTCCTTCCCCTATGGGGCGGCGCGAACGGACACGCAAAGCCCAAAGCTCGCCAAGCGACCCGCGCGACAACGTTGTCAGTCGAGTCGGAAATTACGCCTTGGCGCAACTTGCTGTCAATGCGTCACGACGTGTCCCCTCGGGCGTTCCGCCCGGGAGAAGGAGGGACAATAGGTGGCGCCGGTTACCGAATCCCGGACGGCGACCTTCAAGGCAGGCGAGGCAGCGGTGGAGTCCAATGACGTGGTGCAGCTCTCCCAGGAGTTCGCTGCGCTCGGCCGGGAGCTACGCGGACCGGGTGACAATCAGGCCGCGCTGCAGCGCATGGTGCAGCTAGCCGTCAAGCACATCGGGCCCTGCACCGGTGCCAGCATTACCGTCGTCCGGGGGGCGAGGGGGAGCAGTCTTGCCACCTCGGACCCGGTCGCCGCGATCGCCGACGATCTGCAGTACGAGGTGAACGAGGGACCGTGCCTGCGCTCGGCCGAGCGCGACGCGAACTACCTGCTCATCGACGTCGCCGATGATCAACGGTGGCCTCGCTTCAGCGCGGCGCTCCTGGAGCACACACCGTTCCGGTGCGTGCTGAGCTACCAGATGATCGCCGGCGACTCAGCTGCGCTGAACCTCTACGCCGAGGAGCCCGCCGCGTACGAGACCGACGACATCGACGTCGCGACCGTGATCGCCGCGCACGCCTCGAGCCTGATCGCACTGCACGACTCGGAGGACCGCGTCGCCAACCTCGAAACAGCGCTCGAGACCAACCGCGAGATCGGCGCCGCCGTCGGCGTGTTGATGGCCTACCACAAGGTCACCCAGGACGAGGCCTTCGCCCTGCTGCGGGCGGCAAGCCAGCGAATGCACCGCAAGCTGCGTGATATCGCCACCGAGGTCGTCGAGACCGGCGCGTTGCCGGAGCCGTCCGCCGGCTGAAAAATTCGTTCGAGCCCTGTCGGGGGCCCATGACACGCTCGGACCATGCGACTCGCCGGGTACCGGCGCGTCCTGGCGAATCGCGGGGCGCGCGTTCCTCTCGTGCTCGGCGTACTTGTCCGCGCGCCGTTGTTCGCGGCCGGCGTGGTCTTGACCCTTCATGTCGTCTCGACGCTGCACCGTAGCTACGGCGAGGCCGGCCTCGTCACCGCCGTCGCGTTCGCGTGCGTGTCGATCAGCGGCCCGTGGCGTGGGAGGCTGCTCGACCGGCTAGGGCTGCGCCGGACCGTACTGCCGTCGATGGCCGTGCTGGCGGCGTGCTGGTCGGTGGCGCCGTTCGCGGGATATTGGCCGCTGCTCGGGTTGTCCGCCGTCGCCGGGCTGTTCGCGGTACCGAGCTTCTCGATCATCCGCCAGGCGGTGCTCGCGGCGGTGCCGGAAGACGACCGGCGCGCCGCGCTGGCACTGGACGGCGTGTTCGTCGAGGTCGCGTTCATGATCGGCCCGGTGGCCGGGGTGTGGGCAGCGACCACGTGGCCCACGTCCTGGGTGCTGTTCGGGGTCGAGATGTTCGGGGTAGCTGCCGCAGCCCTGCTGTGGCTTGCCAACCCGGCGATCACCCCGGAGGCAGCGCAGGTTGGTGAAACGGTGCCGCGCCGGCAGTGGCTGGGGACGGGCTTCGTGGCAGTCTGCGCGGCCGCGGGCACGGCGACGTTGGTGCTGTCCGGCACCGACATCTCCATCGTGGCGGCGCTGCGGCACTTCGACGCCGCCACGATGATCGGCCCCGTGCTGGCGGTCTGGGGGCTGGGCTCGATGGTCGGCGGGTTGGTCTATGGCATGCTGCATCGGCCGATCCCGGCCCACTGGCTGCTTGCCGCGCTCGCCGCGGTGACGTTCCCGATGACGTTCGCGCGCGATGCCTGGTCGCTGGGAGCGCTGGCAGTCGTCGCCGGGCTGCTCTGCGCACCGACGATCACCGCGACCATCGACCAGCTCAGTCGCCTCGTCCCGGAGAGCTCCCGCGGCGAGGCGCTCGGCTGGCACGGCTCGACGATGACGATCGGGGCGGCGCTCGGTGCGCCGCTCGGCGGCGTCGCGATCGATTGGTGGGGCGTCGGCGGCGGGCTGGTCGTGGTCTCGGCGGTGGGGATCGCGGTAGCCGCGCTCGGCGCCGCAGTGACGGTCAGGCGGCCCGCTGCAGCTCTGGGAGCACGTGTCGCGCCAGCAGGTGCATCTGCTCGCTGACGTCAGGCCCGGCGGGCATGACGTTGAACGCGGTGAAGCCGAGCTCGGCGAAGCCGTGCAGTTGCTCGACGACCGCCTCGGGGGGCCCGGACACGACGCCGGGCTGCGACGCTGTGCCGACATGGACCTCGACGTTGTACGCCAGGGTGATCTCGTCGGGGTCGCGGCCCGCGGCGACGGCTGCGGCGCGGATCTTGTCCCGCAGCGCGGGCACCTGGTCGGGCGGAGCGAAGCCGAGTGAGGGGATCCAGCCGTCTGCGAGCGCTCCGGTGACTCGCAGCGCTCGCGGCCCGTACGTGCCCAGCCAGATCGGGATGCGGTGCGCCGGCTTGGGTTCCAACGGGGCGTTCTCGACGCGGTAGCGCTGTCCGGTGAACGTCAGACGGGGTTGCTGCCACAGGCCGTGCATGATGCGGATCGCCTCGTCCATGCCGGTCACCTTCTCCCCGGGCGAGGGCACCCCGAGGCCGAAGGCCCGGAACTCGTCGTCCGAGTAGCCGCCGCCGAGACCGAGGATCAGCCGCCCGCCGGAGAGGCGGTCCAGCGTCTCGGCCATCTTGGCCACCATCGCCGGCGCCCGGTACGGCACGCCCAGCACCCGGGTCGCGACCTTGATGCGAGACGTCGACGCGGCGATCCAGGTCAGCAGCGTCCACACCTCGTGCTGTGGACGAGCGGCAGCCGGATGGTCGGCCGCCGAGACGAAGTCGAATCCGAGCGCCTCGGCGGTCATCGCGAGACCGACCGGATCGGTCCCCGACACGTTTACGCCGACCTCAACTCTTGACACGTCAACAACTCTATATGACGTGTCAAGTAGTGCGGTAGTGCTAGGTCCACCATGACTCGGGAGATAGCTCCATCGTGTCCGGGCACGGCGATTCATAGCGTCGAACACGTGCAAGCAATCATCGAACGCGAGACACAGATCGGTGCCGCTGTCGCATTGCAGGCGGTGCGGAAAAGCTACGGCCGCGGCCCTTCGGCCGTGACGGCGCTGAACGGAGTCGACCTCGCCTTTCCCCGCGGCACGTTCACCGCGGTCATGGGGCCCTCCGGGTCGGGCAAGAGCACGCTGCTGCACTGCGCGGCCGGGCTGGACCGGCCCACGTCAGGGCACGTCTGGCTCGGCGACACGGATCTCGGCAAGCTGTCCGAGACAGCGCTCACCAAGCTCCGCCGCACCCGGATCGGCTTCGTGTTCCAGGCGTTCAACCTGGTGCCGGCGCTGAACGTCCGGGAGAACGTGCTGCTGCCCGCACGGCTCGCCGGGCGGCGAGTCGACCGGCGCTGGCTCGCCGAGGTGCTGCAGCGGGTGGGCCTTGAGGGCCGGCTCCGCCACCGCCCGGCAGAGCTCTCCGGCGGGCAGCAGCAGCGAGTGGCGATTGCCCGCGCGCTGGCCGTCCGGCCCGAGGTCATCTTCTGCGACGAGCCGACCGGCGCTTTGGACTCTCAGACCGCGGCGGGCGTGCTCGACCTGCTGCGCGAGGCGGTGGACAGGGACGGGCAGACGGTCGTCATGGTCACTCACGACCCGGTCGCCGCCTCGTACGCCGACCGGGTGGTGTGCCTCGGTGACGGTGTGGTCGTGCACGACGTCCCGGCTCCCGGCGTCACCGCGATCGCCGAGATGCTCGCCGAGGTGCCGACATGGTGACGCTCGCCTTGCGCATGCTGCGGCAGCGGCCGACCAGCGTGCTCGCGACGTTCGTCGCGCTGTGGTTCGGGGTCGCCATCGTCACCGCATGCGGGGTACTGCTCGAGTCGGGGGTTCGTTATCACGGCACCGCGGCGCGCTACGCCGCCTCTACGGTCTTGGTCGCCGCCGATGACCTGCGCATAGTCAGCGGCCACGGCTCGGACCGCGAGGTCGACCACTACGGGCTGCCGTTACGCGGGCGCCTCGATGGCGCGCTGCTACCCCGGGTAGCTGCACTGCCGGGCGTGCGGACGGTGGTCGCCGACTCTTCGACTCCGGTGCAGGTGCTGCCCGTTGCCGGAACGTCCGGGGTGGCGGCACAGGTGCATCCATGGGCGTCGGCGATGCTGGCACCGTTCACGCTGCGTGCCGGCGTCGCCCCCGGCACGGGCCAGGCGGTGCTGGACGCCAGCGCGGCGGCCCGGCTGGGCGCGCATCCGGGAAGCGTGGTGCGGCTGCTGTTGCCGGGCGGGGTTCGTGCGGTCACCGTGAGCGGCATCGCCGCAACGGTCGGCGCGCCGCCGGCCGACCCGACCGTGTTCGTCGCAACTGCGCCTCAGGGACCTGTCGACGTCATCGGGGTGATTGGTGCTCCCGGCGTCTCCACGGCCGCGCTGGCGCATAGCGTCGATGCGCTGCTGCCGCACCCCACGCGCGACGCCGAAGGCGCGTTTCCGCGCGTCTACACCGGCGCGGCGCGCGGCACGGTCGAGACACCCGAGGTTGCTCAGGCTCGGGAGCTGGCCGTGGCGCTGCCGAGCGTGTTCGGCGGCTGCACGCTGTTCATCGCCGCGCTGGTTATCGCCGGCACGGTCGGCTTGTCCGTGCAACAACGGCACCGCGACATCGCGTTGCTGCGTGCGATCGGCGCGACGCCGCGCCAGGTGCGGCGCATGGTGGTGCGTGAGGCTGCAGTGCTCAGCGTGCTGGCCAGCGCGTCCGGTGTGTGGGGCGGCTTCGCCGGTGTGTGGTGGCTGCGCGACCAGTTCGTGCACCGCGGCATGACCCCGTCGGACTTCACCGTGCACATCTCGTGGGTGCCGCCGCTCGTCGCAGCTGCCAGCACGCTGCTCATCGCGGTCGTGGCGGCGTGGGTGGCGAGTCTGCGGGCGAGCCGCATCCGGCCCACCGAGGCGCTCATCGAGTCGTCGGTGGAGCGGCGCCGCGGTGGCTGGCTGCGCCTGCCGCTCGGCCTCGCCGCACTGGCCGGAGGCGTCGTGCTGACGATCGTCGCCGGGAAGATCCGCGGTGACCAGGCTGCGGGTGTGGCGGTCGGCGTGGTCGCCACGCTTACCACCGCCGTATGGCTGATCGCCCCGTGGCTGAACCGCTTCGCGGCGGCGCTCGCCGGGGCCGGCATGCGTGCCTTCGGCGTCACCGGCCGGCTGGCTGCTGCCAACGCAGCGGCGTCGGCTCGGCGGTTGGCGCCGGTCGTCAGCTCACTGGTGCTCGCGGTTGGGCTCGGCGGGTCGATGTGGTTCGTGCAGACGTCGATCGCCCACCGCACCGCAGAACAGAGCCACGCCGGCCTGCGCGCCGACTTCGTGGTGACCGGCCAGGGTCTGCCCGCCGGCACTGTGGCGGCGCTGCGCCGGGTGCCCGGCGTCCACGCCGTGACCGGCGTCGTGCAGAGCGTCGTGATCGATCGCAGCGGGGGCGGCACCCAGTACACCGCGCAGGGCATCGACGGCTCCG
>JBPYES010000540.1:0-3457 GCA_051984825.1 Jatrophihabitantaceae bacterium | reverse complement strand
GCGGAACAGCCGGCGCCCAGCGGCGCGGACGACCGGGGCACGCGCAGCATGGAGTGGGCGATCAGCGCGGTCGCGAGCATCGGCAGCCAACTGTTCCTCACCGGCCGTGACGTCAGCCTGATCGCCGACCTGGCGGCGCGTGACCGGCATCGGTTCGCCACCCAGGGCAGCCTCGTCGACCACCTGGCCGAGGTACGCGCCGCCGACGAGCCGAGCCTGCTGCCGGTCGTGCCGCTGCTACGCAGTGCGATGCGCGACTCCACCGTCGTAGCCGTGCTCGGCCGCCTGGACGATGCCAGCCTGCACGCGCTGGCGGATGCGCATCCGCGCGGCTCCGCCACGCCGGCCTTCGCCGTGCTGCTCGATGTGGACTCCTGGCGCGAGGGCCCACCGGCTGACGAGGACGCCGCACCGATCTGGACGCAGCAGAGCCGCCGCGTCGCCGAGACGCTGCGTGCCGCGGGCTGGTGGGTCGTCCCGGCCAGGTCCACCGACAGCGTGTCGGCGGTCTGGACCAGGCTGTTGCGCCAACGTGCCGGCTCGTCCGCCTCGGCTGCCCTGGTCAACCCACGCCTGAGTTCGCTGCGATGACCGAGCAGCGCGACGTGCAGGGGGCACCGTGAGCACCCAGGTGCAGCAGGTCGCCGACCGGCTGGCAGGCCCGCAGAACGGCGCTCGCCGCACCATGGCCGGGCTGGTGGCCTCCGCGCTGAGTGTGCTGCCGCTTTCCGAGACGTTCACCGACTGGGCGTGGCTGCCCCCGGTATGGATAGGCATGGTCCTGGCGATCGGGCCCGCCGCGCTGTTGCGGACTCGGTATGCGCCGCGCGCAATCCACCTGCTGCCCGGCCTCGTACTGGCGGTGCTCTACCTCACGGTGCGGTTCGTCCCCGACCACGCCTGGGCGGGCGTGGTGCCGCTGCGCGGTGCGTGGCTCGACGTCGCCGCGATGAACCGCGATTTCCACGACACGATCCGCGACAGCTCCGCCCCGTTGCCGTCCACCGAGCCGGTGCGGATGGTGCTCGCGGCGCTGCTGGTGTTGCTGGCCGTGGCGGTCGACCTGGTGGCCGTCGTGGCGCGCCGCCCGGCGCTGGCCGGCGTCCCGTTCCTGTTGCTTTACACCCTCGCCGGCGCAATGCCGCGGCATGCGGTGGGGTGGTTCTGGTTCGCCCTTGCCGCCCTCGGCTACCTCATCCTGCTGAGCTCGGACGCCCGGGACGAGCGGTCCAGGTGGGGGCGGCTCATGCCGCGCCCCGCCGGTGCGTCCAAGGCCGCGGTGAAGGCGCTGTCTGCGCGGCGGATCGCCGTGATCGCGATCGTGATCGCGCTGGTCATACCGCTGGTGCTGCCGATCCGCAAGAGCAACCTGCTGGCAGACGCCCTTCACGGTGGCCACGGCAGCGGGGGCGGAGGCAGCGGGATAAGCCTCGACCCGTTCGTCCGGCTGAAGGGCCAGCTCAACCGGAAAGACCCGGTGAAGCTGCTGGACGTGGATACGGGCGGCCTGAACAATCGGAACCCGTTCTACCTCGGTGAGATCGTCCTGGACCGCTACGACGCCAGCGGCTGGCGACAGGGATCACGCGGGGCGACCGAGCCGGTCGCGTCCACCAGATTTGTCGCGAACCCGGACGCGTCGAGCCCGAACATCCAGGCATTCACGTTCACTGCGACCATCGCCAGCGACAATCTCGACGACGTCGCGCTCCCGCTGTTCCAGTCGCCCTCGAGCATCGTGGGGCTGTCAAGCGACTGGGTCTGGAGCCCGCAGCAGGCCACCGTGCTCGGCGGGCGGATCCAGAAGGACGATCACTACACCGAGACGGTTGTGGAGCCGGAGCCGACGGTCAGCCAGCTGAGGCAGTCGAAGACGCTCGCGGGTGACCCAGCACTGCGCGCCTGGCTCGAGCACCCGAACATGCCCACCTTCGTCACCGATACGGTCAAGTCGATCATCAAGGGCAAGCGAACGCCGTATGACAAGGCGCGGGCGCTGCTCGACTACTTCGTCGGTCCAGGCAGCACGTTCACGTACAGCCTGAGCACGAAGGTCGGCGACTCGGGTAACGACCTCGTCGACTTCCTGCAGAACCAGGTCGGCTTCTGCCAGCAGTACGCCGCCGCGATGGCGATCATGTTGCGGCTGGCCGGGGTGCCCTCGCGCGTGGTCGTCGGGTACACGCATTCTGTGCCGAACACCGACGGTAGCTTCACCGTGACGACCAACGACGCGCACGCCTGGGTCGAGGGCTACTTCCAGGGCTTCGGCTGGCTGCCATTCGACCCGACACCGCTCGTCGGCGTCGACGCCGGGAGAGCCGCCGCGATTCCGTGGGCGCCACGGGCCGCAGTCACTGCGCCAAGCGTGGCGACAGGCGCCAGCTCGGCCGTGCGAGGCGCTGAGCAGAACAAGCGGACCACCGTGGTGCCGGAAGCGGCCGGATCCGCCTCCGGCCAGGGCTCCGCCGGCTTGCCGATGTGGGCAACCTGGCTGCTGGTGGGCATCGCAGGTCTGGTCGTGTTGGTGTTCCTGGTGCCGGCCCTTGTGCGTTTGCAGCGGCGCCATCGCCGATTGCGGGCGGCGGCGCGCGACCCCGATCCGCTCTGGCGCGAGCTCGCCGACACGGCGGTCGACCTCGGCTATGTCTGGTCACCGGTGCGTACGCCACGCCAGGTCGTCACCTGGCTGCGCCGCGAGGCGGTGGATGGCGAGGCCGAGCAGGCGCTGCGGACGTTGGCCGGCGCCGTGGAGCGGTCGCGCTACGCCGCGCCCGGCAACGGTTCGGGAGACCGGACGCTGGTGGCCGAACTTCGCCGGGTCGAGGTCTCGCTGCGATCGACCCGCTCGGGCTGGGAGCGCACGCGCGCCCGGCTACTGCCGCTGTCGCTCGGCTGGACACGGCTCGGCGGCCGACGACGGCACTGATTTAATCCCGCCTTGGGCGCATCCGTGCCTGCACCGCTCGCGTCGCTCGGGCGCATTCCCGGCTGCGCTCCGCGCCTGTCGGCGCGGGCCGCGTCGCGGCGGCGGGGCTCTGCGCGCGAGCGCTGACCTAATCCCGCCTCGGGCGCATCCGCGTCTCCACCACGAGGGTGGATCCGCGGCCGCGCTCCGCGCCGTCCGGCGCGGGCCGCGTCGCGGCGGCGAGGCTCTTCGCGCGAGCGCTCATCGCCTGGTGGTTGCGTGCGGTTGGGTCACCAAGCGCACGCTGGAATCGCTTGGCGCGCTGATCGCAGGGCGCGGTGAGCCGTCCCGGTGCTGGGGTGCTGGGCTATTGCTCGTCGAAGCGTTTGCGGAGCCTGTCCTCCATGCGAGAGCGGACGCCAGGGCGGCGACTCTTCGCGCCGGCGTCACCGGCCTCGGCGTTGCGGCCAGGCTTCGAGCGCAGCATCGTCGCGACGTACACGCAGGAGGCGACGATCAGCACGAAGCCGATCACGCCTAGGACGACGA
>JBPYES010000539.1:0-3659 GCA_051984825.1 Jatrophihabitantaceae bacterium | reverse complement strand
ATCGAGACCAGCGCGACGGTCTGGTCGTCGTCGTAGTGCTTGCGCACTTGGGCCCAGGTCTCGTCGGACACGCCGAGGTTGGCGTCGGCGAGCCGGGTGCCCTCTTCGGCGAGCGCCAGGGCGGCCTGCTCGGCCTCGGTGAATACCGTGGACTCGCGCCAGGCGGCGACCAGGTTGAGCCGGACCGCGGACTCGCCGGCGGCCGCGGCGTCCTTGGTGTGCATGTCGACGCACCAACCGCAGCCGTTGATCTGGCTGGCGCGCAGCGAAACCAGTTCCTGCGTGGACTTCGGCAGTGGCGACTGGTGGATCACCAGGCTCGCGTTGGCGAACCGCTTGGCGAACTTCGCGCCGATCTCGTTGGCGAACATGTCGATACGGGGTTCCATGACTGCGTCCTCACTCGTGACGGTGCACTGACGAACACGAGATGCCGGCGACCTGCTCCGTGTGACAGCGCCGGTCACGTGACGCAGGCCATGCCGGTCGCGATGTCACAAGACGGCCGGTGCCGGCATCTGGTGGGTGGCACAGTCGACAGTGGAGAGGAGCCAACCATGGCTGGTACGTCGCAGGCGGTGCCCGGCGATCGCCACATGAGCCAGAGCCGCGACGACCGTCCGCACCGCGCCACCGAGGTGTTCCTCGCGCACCGCAACCTGCTGTTCACCGTCGCCTACGAGATGCTCGGCTCGGCCGCCGACGCCGAGGACGTCCTGCAGGAGACCTGGCTCCGGTGGGCCGGCGTAGATCTCGACACCGTTGAGAATCACCGCGCCTACCTGGTCCGCATCACCACTCGCCAGGCACTCGGCCGGCTGCGGACACTCGGCCGCCGCAAGGAGTCGTACGTCGGCACGTGGCTGCCGGAGCCGCTGCTCACCACGCCCGACGTTGCCGAGGACGTCGAACTGGCCGAAAACGTCTCGATGGCGATGCTGCTCGTGCTGGAGACCCTCACGCCGACCGAGCGGGCGGTGTTCGTGCTGCGCGAGGTGTTCGACCTGTCCTACGACGAGATCGCCGATGCCGTCGACAAGAACCCGACCGCGATCCGCCAGATCGCGCATCGGGCGCGGGCGCACGTCGCAGCACGCCGGCCGCGCGGGATCGCGTCCGCGGCCGAGACCCGAGACGCGCTCGAGGCGTTTCAGCGGGCGACCGAAACGGGCGACCTGCAACGCCTGCTCGACATCCTCGCGCCCGACGTCGTCTTCCTGGGCGACGGCGGTGGAGTCAAGCAGGCCGTCCTGCGACCCGTCGTCGGCTCTGACAAGGTGGCCCGCCTGCTGGCTGTCGGGCTGGGCCGGATCGCCGGCACCGCTGCGATTCATCCAGCACAGGTCAACGGCTACCCGGCGCTCGTGCTGCGGTTCGACGGCGAGATCGACACCGTCTTGGCGTTGCGCATCGACGACGGCCTTATCACCGGGCTCTACGCCGTGCGGAACCCCGCGAAGCTGTCACACATGGAGCAGGAGACGGCACTGCGGCGATAAGTCAGCGGCCCGGCGGGAGGTGACTCCCCGCCGGGCCGCTCTGCTTATGCCGTCAGCTGGTGGGCGGAACCACCTGCCCGTTCACGACCTGCTGGAACTCCTTACCGGATGTCGTGAGATTCAACCTGATGTCGATCTCCCACAGCCCCGCGGCCGGATTGGCCACCGAAAGCGTCGCGGCACCGTTGACGAGCGGCGCCGAGGTTTGCAGCAGCCCGTCCGTGGGGCGCACCAGATAGGCGGTGAACCCGTTGTCCGGGGAGATGTCGGCGGTTTGGAAGTTGACCGTCAGGTTGGTGCTGCCGGCGGCTATCGGAACCACGAAGGTGCTGATCTGCCCGGTGCCGCGCCCGACCGTGCCGACGATGTCGGCGTGGAAGGCGCCACCCGAGGCCGGAATTTCCGTCCGGCGCGCGACCGGCAGCGAGGTTTGCGCTCCGCCGGCGGTGCCGACGAACTGGACCGACTCAGGGTGATCACCCGGTTCCTGCGGCATCGCGATATGCAGCGGCACCGGGGCGCTCGAGAATCCGGCGATGGTCACCGGGCCTGCGGCCGGAACGGTCTGGAACTGCTGACCGAGCGTCCGGAACTGGAGGGTTCCGGTGTAGGTGCCGGGAACGTTCGGCGGCGACTGCAGGTGCGCCCGGCCGTTGGCCCACAGAATCTCCGCGTGCCACGTGCCCGGCTCAGGGTGGGCGACCTCGACCCGCTGGAAGTCGGGCACGGTGCCCAGCCGCGCGGGGTTGGTCGAGGCCGTGCCGTAGTCGTAAGACTGCTGGCGCAGCCGGCCGCGTGGGTCGGTGAGGATGAACGAGAGCACGTTGCCGTTGGTCGGATCCGGCCAGATCATCTCCGCGGTCATGCGGTCGAGGCCGGCCGGAACGTTGAAGTCGACGGCCTTCGCAGCGTCCGCGCCCTTGGCCGGCACGGGCAGGCTGGGATCGGGCGCGCTCACGTTCTCGGTGACGGTGTCCCCGAATTGCTGGGGATCGCTAAGGGTCCGGTAGTTGGCCGTCACCTGGGTCGACTTGGGACTGGCGTTGTACAGGTTCACTGTCTGGTCGACAGTTGACCCGCCGTTGCCGACAACCTCGAGCTGCGACGAATCCGCGGACGACGTCGAGGCGACCAGCTTCGCGTTGTTCGCGCCGTTGCCGCTGGCCAGCGTGCTGCCGGGCATCTGCCGGGCGGCCTGTACCGCGGCGTAGATGTTCAGCAGACCTGCGCCCTGCTGGTCGGCCGGAGCACCGGTGTCGGTGGCGGTGCTGGTCAGGATCTGCTTGATCAGCGCCGGTGACGGGCTCGCGCCATTGTGCGTGTCGCGGTAGGCCTGGATAACGTCGGCGACCGCCCCGGAGACGAGCGGGCACGACTGGCTGGTGCCACCGAACGCCTCGGTTTGAGTGTTGCTCGGGCAGTCGCTCCCCGCCGGGCTGCACGCCGCCTCGCCGCCGTAGCCCGGGGCCACTAGGTCGGGCACCTTGTTGTTCGGGGTGGTGCCACCGGACGACAGCGGGGTGATGTCGTCGTTAACCCAGTCGGCGTAGCCATAGGCCTGCGAGTTCAGGCGCAGCGTGTTCGTCGCACCGACCTCGATGACCTGAGGATCGGACGCCGGCGAGGACACCGTCCCCTGAACGCCACTGTCACCGGAGGAGACGACCACGGTGACGCCGGCGGCCACGGCCGCGTCGTTGGCCGCGTAGTGCGTCGCGTAGTTGCCGGGCCGAAGGCCGTAGCCGTAGGACTCGGAGAGCACGTCGGCGTGGTAGACGGTGACCGCCTCGTCGATGCCTGCGACGATCTGCGACTCACTCTCGGTCAGCACACCCGCGTTGGCTGAGCTGCTCTCAGGGTGGTCGTTGTGACTGATGTCCAGCAGCGATGCGTCCGGGGCGTCGCCGCGTAGCACGAAGGTGCACCGGCCCACAGGCAGCCCCGAGAAAGGCAGCTCCTTGGCGTAGTCGTACACGACCGTGCCCTGCGCCGCGATGGAGGACGCGTCGCCGTAGTACTCCGCGTCGCTGTCGTCAGTGGTGTAGTTCGGCGCGCCGATCACGACATGTGTGCCGTCGGGACGGGTGAAGTTTGGGTTGCCGGCCAGATCGTCGATGCCGTCGTTGGCGACGATGACGCCCTTGCCGGTAGAGATGGAGT
>JBPYES010000538.1:0-15490 GCA_051984825.1 Jatrophihabitantaceae bacterium | reverse complement strand
GCGACGCCGACGGCGTACCGGTGCTGCTGCTGCGCCGCGCCGGCGATGTGGTCGCACTCGCTGATCGGTGCACGCACCGGGGCGGCCCTTTGCACGAGGGCTCGGTCGATCACGGCACGATCACCTGTCCCTGGCACGGCAGCCGGTTCTGCATCGACGACGGCGCGATCGTCGAGGGACCGGCAACCCGGCCGGCGCCCGTTTTCGAGACCCGCGTGGTTGCCGGGAGGGTCGAAGTGCGGCGGAACTCCGAACCGCGTGCGCTACGCACCAACCCCGTCGGAGTCTGAGTCCTATTCCAATCCGCTGAGCGTGCCGGTGGTCGCGAGTTCGCTCGCGAGGTCGCGCAATTTGCGGTGGGTCTCCTGAGATGCGATGACGAGCATGTCGAAGGCTTCCCGGCTGGTGATCTTGAATCGCTCCATGAGGATGCCTTTGGCCTGGCCGATGATGTCGCGGCTTTCCAGCGCTTCCTGCAGGTTGAGTTCCTTGCGGGTGGCTGCAAGGCCGAGCGCAGCGTGGGCGGCGAGTAGCGATCCCATGTGCACCGAGTCGTCGGTGAACGGCCGGGGTCTGGTGGCATAGATGTTCAGCGCGCCGAGGACTTCGTGGTGGGCGTAAAGGTTGAACGACAGCACGGCGGCCACGCCGAGTTTGACCGCGCGCGGCGTGAAGGCGGCCCAGCGCGTTTCGCGCCGCAGGTCGTCGACGCGAATGACCTCGATGCGGTCGGTGACCGCCTGCAGGCACGGACCTTCTCCGGTGTCGTACTGGATCTTGTCGACCTTGCGGACGAGGTCACTCGTGGCGACCCGGGTGCTCACCGAGTTCCGTTCGGCGAGCGTGATACCGGCATGCTCGGCGCCCCCGATCTCGGTGAGGGTGGCGTCCACCACGCGCTGCAGCATCCTGTCGAGGTCGGCCTCAGCGTCGAGTTCCCGGGCGAGCCGGGCGAGGAGATCGGCTGGGTTAGTCTGCATGCCCCTTCCCTGCTGTGCACGTGGTCGCGCTCTCGCAAGTGCCCATGCTGACGGCTCCAATGGTTCCACTGTGGTGCTTGCTGCGCCAGACGCTCCGAATAGGCGCATAGTGGTTGTGTGGATTCGTTCAACGTCGCGGCAGCCGACGCAGCCCAGGCCCGCGCCGTCGAATGCCGAAACCGCGTGACGCAGTTGGCTCTCCACCAGCAGGTCCGCGCCGAGGACGTGCATTTGGCGCGTGCTGCCCTCGCCCGCGCCCAAGATCGGGCCGAGGCGGCCCGGCGTCGACTGGCCGCAGCCCGGCTGCGCCGCCTGGGCAGCTCTCCGTGGGTCGTCGCCGCTGCCCTTGCCCACACGGACGCGGCGAGCCTGGACCTCGCCCCGTTGCGTGCGGCAACGCGCGAGCTTTCTGAGCATGGCCTCTACGTCAGCTACTTCGCCCTCGGCGGCAACTGCGAGCCACTGGAACTGGATGCGTTTGCGCACGGCGCGCTTGAGCTACCCACTGAGGAACTTGCCGTGCTGGCCCATGCGGTCTGGGAACTGGGCGAATTGTAGACGCGGAGCCAGCTCACGCTCACGCTGAGTGGTCGGCGGCTCGGTTCACTGACCCTCCACCGAACCTCCACGAAATCGCCAAGTTCAGCGGCGGGGGGCGTCGCATAGTCACCTGCTATGACCGCAACGCACTCGACCCGGCATGACGTCGTTGTCGTCGGGTCCCGGTGCGCCGGCGCTGCGACGGCACTGTTACTGGCCAGGGCCGGTCACGACGTCGTCCTGGTGGATCGGTCTCTGCAGCTGAGTGACGTGCTGTCCACGCACGCCATCGCGCGTGGCGGCGTGGTTCAACTGTCGCGCTGGGGGTTGCTGGATGCGGTGCTGGCCACGGGCGCGCCGCCCGCGCGGCAGGTCACGTTCGGCATCGACGCGACGTTGACCGTCCGCCGGATCAAGGAGCGTGCCGGCGTTGACATGCTGCTCGCCCCGCGCCGCCACATCCTGGACGGGTTGCTGGTCGACGCCGCTCGCGCCGCGGGCGCCGACGTGCGGCTAGGTCTGCAGGTCAGCGGTGTTCTTCGTGATCGGCACGGTCGCATCAGCGGTGTCACCGCACGGGATGTCCACGGTGCCACCACGGAGATCAAGGCTCGCTACGTCGTCGGTGCAGACGGCCTTCGGTCGTCGATCGCCCGGCACGTCGGGGCGGACGTCATCGAGAGCTACGCGAGCGACGCGGCCGTGTACTACGCCTACGTCGCCGCACCGGACTGGGACGGTTTCGAGTTCCAGCTCGCGCCGTCGTCCTTCGCCGGTGTCTTCCCAACCCACGACGGTCAGGCGTGCGTGTGGCTGTCCCGCCCGGCCGGGCTGCTGCGCCCGGTCAGCCGTGCCGGCACCGATCGGGCAACGGCGCTGCTCGGAGCAATGGCCGACGTGGCGCCGACCGTGGCCGAGCGGGCTCGCGCCGGTCGCGTCACCTCGCGGGTGCGCGGCGCCGAGCGGTTGCCGAACCACGTGCGCGCGTGCACTGGTCCGGGGTGGGCGCTGGTCGGTGATGCGGGCTACCACCGCGACCCGATAACCGGCCACGGCATCACCGACGCGTTCCGCGACGCCGAACTGCTGGCGACGGCCCTCGACCAGGCACTGCGCGAACCGGTCGACGAGGCCGTCGCGCTCGCCGGCTATGAGCGGGCCCGCGCCGCCGCCTTGCGTGAGACGTTCGACCTCACCCGTGCGCTGGCGGCGTTCCCGCCACCGCATCGCTTCGCCGCCCTTCAGATCCAACTCAGCGCGGCCCTCGACCGCGAGGCGACCATGCTCGCCTCCCTGCCGGTACCGCCCGGCACCGATCGGGCCGCGACCGCGGCCTGATACCCAAATCCGAAAGGGGATTCCTCCATGACCGCTGCCGACACGAAGGTCAACGGCGTCGACACCGCGGCCCTGTTCGCGACCATCGACGCAGTGCGCAACCAGCCCGATCTAGCCCGCTTCCAGTTCCGGGTCGCGAACACGTGGGTGAGCGGCACGCACAATCGCGCCGTGATCGACGGCTTCTACGGCGCGGGGCAGGAGCAGCACCATGCACAGCCGACGACGCTCAACACCGACCACCCGGCCGTCCTGGTTGCCAACGACAACGGACCGACGCCGGCGGAGTACCTGCTGCATGCCCTCGGCGCCTGCCTGATGAGCGGGCTGGGCAACATCGCCGCCGCCCGCGGGATCGAGCTGGACGAGGTGACCGCTACCGTCGAAGGCGACATCGACCTGCGCGGCATCCTCGGCATCGACCGTGGCGTCCGCAACGGCTTCGAGGGCATTCGAGTGGTGTTCCACGTCAAGGGCGCGGCCGAGGCCGAGAAGCTCGCCGCACTCGTGCAGCAGTCGCAGGCTCGCTCCGCGGTCTACGACGTTGTCACGAACGGCGTTCCGGTAACCGTCGACGTGGCGACGGCCTGACCGTCAGCCGACAGCACGCAGCAGCTGCCCGGCCAGCCCGTCCAGGGAGGGCCCGGGCAGCAGCTGCATGCCGCTGCTCGCGAGCAGCATTCCGGCCGCGGCGGAGACCCACAGCTCGCCCGGCGCCGCGGCGTCGGCGATCGTGGCGGCGATCCGCACGCCGGGACTGTCGGCACTCGGCGAGTCCCGGGCCACCTCGGCGATCGACACACCGATCCGGGCGCCGGTCCGCAAGCTCGCGAGGCCGCATCGGACGGCCGTCGCCGGGCCGTCGAAGAGCACTACCGGGCGCCCCGACGGCATCGTCCGGACCCGCCCACCCATGCCGATCAGGTTGTCGATCACTTGCGCGGCCGGCGCACCGGCGACCGCCGCCACGGCGGCCAGCGCGACGGGCTGTAGCGCCGGTTGGGGCACGGCGTTCAGGAATGGCTCGACCGCGTCGAGGATCTGGTCCGGGTCACCGGAGACGAAGTGGTCGTCGCCGTCGAGGAACTGAAGCGTCGCCGAGGGAATGTGCTCTGCGAGATAGCGCGCCTCCTCGACATGAAACATCGCGTCGCCGGTGCGGTGCAGCACCAGGGTGGGCACTCGTACCGAGCTCAGCACGTCGCGCACATCGACAGCGGCGTTCATGTCCATCAGCGCGCGCACCGTTGACGGCGTGGCGGCGGCACGCATCCGCTGCGCCCACCAGCGCTGCATCGGTCCGTCGGCTGACGGGCAGCGATGCAGCATGTCGGCTTCCCAGTCCCACTTCTCGATCAGCTCATCCGTGTACTGCCGGCGCTGCTCAGCTGTCTGCGCCCACGGGTAGTCGGGCGCGCGGGTCCGCTTCGCGTAACTGCCGTACAACACCAGCGACGAGACTCGCTCGGGATGCGTCGCAGCGAGCAGTATCGCCATGGGCCCGCCCTCCGAGTAGCCGCAGATGACGGCTCGTCGCGAGTCCACGGCGTCCATCACCGCAAGCACGTCATGCATGCGCGTCTCGAGGTCCGGCAGCCCTTCGGGCCGGTCCGACATGCCGGTGCCGCGTTTGTCGAACCGGATCAGCCGGCCCATGGACCCCAGCCGATCGAGGAAATGTGCGTGCCGAGGGTCCGCCCAATCGAGTTCGAGGTGCGAGACGAAGCCCGAGATGAGGACGATGTCGATATCACCCCGGCCGCTCACCTGGTAGGCGATATGCAAGCCGTCGCTGGATGTGTAGCGGATCGGTCCCGTCGCGCCGTTGGTCTGTGGCTCGTCGGCCGAGTCAGGCCTTACGTCGGCGATGAACCGGTATCCCCGGCCGTGCACCGTGCGGATGAGTCGTTGGCCGCGTCCGTCATCGCCCATCGCTCGCCGCGCCTGCTTGATGCGGCTCGTCACGGCGGCCTCCGTCACGAACCGCCCGCCCCACACGGCGTCCATCAACTCTTGTTTGGAAACGACCCGATCCCGGTGCGACACGAGGTAGGTCAGCACATCGAACGCCTGCGGCTCCATCGCAACAATGCGCCCGTTTCGGCGCAGCTCGAACGCCGCCGTATCGAGAACCAGGCCGTCGTCGAAGGCCAACCCCACCTCGGGATGGTCGCACAGCCACCTGCCGGCGGACACGATTCACAACACGTAGACCCGCGTCGCGCTACGGGTGCCGCGAAAGTTCGTATCGGCTGACCGATTCGCCCCCGTGATTCGGTCAGCCGGCGAGCGCGACGTCGAGAACCTGCAGGGCCCGGTCGGCGTCCTGAGTGGATAGCACCAGTGGTGGTTTGATCTTGAGGACGTTCGCGCCTGGCCCGTCCGCCGAAAGCAGCACGCCGCGATTGACCGCGGCGTCGACCACGTCTCGCGCCAACTGGGTCGCCGGTTCGCGGGACGAACGATCCGACACGAGATCGATTCCGAGGAACAGCCCTCGGCCGCGCACATCGCCGATGCACTCGTGGTGCCGCTGGAGCTCACGTAGACCCGCCGACAGGTAGCTGCCCACAGCAGCGGCGTTCGCCATCAACCGCGAGTCACGGATTGTGTCCAGCACGGCCAAGCCGATCGTGCAACTGACCGGGTTGCCGCCGAACGTGTTGAAGTACTCCATTCCGGTGACGAACGACCTCGCGATCTGAGGCGTCGTGACGACAGCGGCGAGCGGATGTCCGTTGCCGATGGGTTTGCCGAGCGTGACGATGTCCGGGACCACCCCGTGCCGCTCGAACGCCCACATCGCATCGCCGACGCGGCCGAACCCGCACTGGACCTCGTCGGCAATGCAAACGGCACCTCCTGCGCGGGCGTGGGCGTAAGCCGCCGTCAGGTAGCCGGTCGCAAGCTCGATCTGCCCGGCCACTCCGGGGAACGACTCGTGCAGGAACGCGGCAGCGCCGGAACCGGCGGCGGTCAGGTCGTGGACGTGGCGCGCGACATCTTCGGCGTATGCGGCGCCGTCGTCGCCGTGCTCCCCCCGGTACGGGTCGGGTAGCCGGCACACTCGCACCTTCGGCCCGGCGCCGGCACCACCCGCACGGGCGAACTTGTAGTGGCTCACCTCGATCAGCGCACCGGTGTGCCCGTGATAGGCGTGCTCCAGCGCGAGCACGACCTCCCTCCGGGTGTGGGTCCGGGCCAGTCGCACCGCCAGGTCGTTCGCCTCGCTGCCGGAGTTGACGAAGAAGACCACGCTGAGTGGGTCGGGGAACAGGGCGACGAGGCGGCGGGCGTACTCGACGATCGCCGGGTGCAGATAGCGGGTGTTGGTGTTCAGAACCCCGGCTTGCTCGCGAAGCGCCGCGGTGACGCGCGGATGGCAGTGGCCGACGTGCGCGACGTTGTTGACGAGATCGAGATACCGACGGCCGGACGAGTCGATCAGCTCGGCGCCCTGCCCGGCGACGATCTGAAGCGGCGTGGCGTAACTCAACGACATCGTGGCGGACAGGTTGGCGGCGCGACCGCTCACGATCCAGTCGCGGTCACGGCGCACGGAAGCGGTCTCGATAGGTAGCCGGCACACGAGGTTCGGATCCGGCGAAATCGACTGCCAGACATCTCGCTCGCTGCGCCGCGCGACGCCTGGAAGATCGTGCGAGCGGCCGAGCATCGTGGTGAACAGCTGCATGTGGGCATGGGGTTCCCAGCCGCCGTTCTCGTCGCTGGCCCCGATAGTCGCGACCCGCTCGCCCCGAGCAACGCGCTGGCCCGGCCGCACCCGGTTGGCGACCTCGTGTGCGAGGTGGCCGAGCAGCAGCCAGAACGGCGTGCCGTCCGGCGTCTCGTGCCGCAGCATCAGCGTGCCGCCGTAGTCCTGTGGTGCGGGCCGCACCGCGACCGCCACCACCTCGCCGTCGAACGGCGCAAAGACCGGCTCGCCAGCGGGCACAAACAGGTCGAGGCCTAGGTGCACCGTGCGGCGTTCCCCGTCCGCGCCCGCGAACTCGCCGGCGGTGTACACGGCGCGGTCTTCGCCGTACCGGCCGACGGCGAGATCGGCGTGCTTGCGCTGCTCGTCCGGTGCTTCAGTACCGGTGATGTCGGCATCTGCTGGCAGGACGAGCACCTTCGCATCCGGACCCGCCGCTGCTACAACCGGCGCCGGATCCGCAGCCGCCGATGACAGCCAGGCAATGACCCTGCGGGACTCCGGCACGGCGGCGTAACCGCACGCGTCGCGCAGCCGGCACACCCCAAGCGGCCCCAGCGCGTCGCCAAGTTTCCCGACGACCCGTCGGATCCCGTCCTGGCTTACCTGGAGATACGCGTTGTCCGGATCGTCGCGGCCCTGCTGCACCGCGTTGACCACGCTCATTGCCAGCCTGGTGGCTATCAGGCGTGGCAGTATCTCCACCTCGGCAACCGTCAGCGGCGCCTCGCGGTGATAGCCGGCCACGAGTGGCAGCACCGGTGCAAGGAGGTCGTCACCAGCGTGCAGCAACGCGTAGGCACACAGCGTCGCAAGACCGCACACGCGCGGAGCCCGATCCACGTCGCCGAAGTCGATCAGCCCAGCCAGGCGTCCGTTGCCGTCTACGAGCACGTTGTGCTCGTTCGCGTCGTTGTGAATCGCCTGCGCCGGCAACCGATCGAGCACGCTGCTCAGCTCGCTGCGGAAACGCCCTAGCGCCGTAACGGTGAAGTCCCGGCACTCGACGGGCAGTTGCGCCGGGTCGAAGGTCAGCTGCCCGGCAGCCGGCATGCTCCACCGGTGCGGGACGGTCAGCGCGGGATGGTCGAAGTCGACCAGCGCCGCATCGAGCGCAGCGACGGCGCTGCCGACACCGCGCAGGTCGACGTCGGTCAGGGAGCGGTCGGCCCACGGCGCACCGTCGATCCAGGTCAATACCCGGGCGACGCGTGGCTGATCGCCGCCGCTGATCGTGCGGCGCTCGAGCAGTGACGGTGTCCGCGGCGCAAGCGCACGGCCGGCGACGTGGCGCAGCACTGCGTCCTCGAGGTCAAGCCGAGCCGAGTCTGCATCTGCCGCCGCGAGCTTGAGGACAACCAGCCGCCCATCCGCGAGCCGCACCCGGGCGTTCAGGTCCCGCTCGCCGGGAAGTGGTAGCAGATCACGGTAGCCGGGCAGCAGCAGAGCGGCGGCCTCTTCCAGGGCAGCTATGCCGGCTGTCATCGACCCGCCGATCGATGCAGCGCCGCCAGCGTCAGCCTGGGCGGACGGGTCCAGTGGTAACGGCACACGGGCATGCCTGTGATGCTCTCAACGTCCCCGGGCCTCGACCAACTCGATCATGCGCCGAGGCGTCTGGGCCACGATCCACGGCGCGCCCACATAGCGGAGCAGCGGCTCCACTCGATACGTTGCACGCGATCGCCGACCAGGGAGGGCACGTGACCGAAGACGGTGCCGTCAAGCGTCTCGGCGACGGCGGCGCCCGCACCGCGAGCATCGTCGCCGACGGCGAGGTCGAAACGATGGAGGTCTCGCAGGGCATGTTCCGCACCGTCATCGACGCCTACCCCGGGCTGTCGCACCAAGTGCAACTGCTGCTCTGCCGGCGGATCCGCGACCTCGAGGCATCCCACCCCGAGAGCCCTGCGTGCGACTGACCTCAGTGCGCGCGCCGAGAGGAGGATGCCGGTGCGTGAGCAACCGCACGGAGTGTGGGGTGCCGCCGGCCGGAAGGTTCGGCAGCGGCTCGGCGGGCTGCTGAGGCCGTCCGTCAATCGGGAGGACGAGGGCCGGGAACCGGACCCGGCGCGCTCACCGGAACAGGCCGGGCGAGCCGGCCCGCCCGAGGTCTGGCGGGAGCACTGGTTCGAGCACAACCAGCTGGTCCGTCTGGTGGGCGCGACCAGCCACGTCGCGGTCTATTTCGACCCAGATGTGCCCGGCGACGCCGCGCGCTGGCTGGTGCCGTATTTGGATGACGTCTGGCGGTACACCAAGCAGACGTACGGGGATTTCGGTCCGGACCCGCTGCTCTATCCGATCTTCCATCAGGGCCGTTATCCCGGTGGCCACCCGTCCAGCTACCAGGACGCGAGCCACGACTATCGCAACGTCACCGACTGTGGCCCTGGGCCGTACGGTGCAGACGACAGCCAGGTTCACGAAGTGGTCACCCACGAGGTTTCGCATGTCGTGGAAGGGGCGAACAACGGAGCGTGGGGTTCGCCGGCCTTTCCCATCTGGGGTGACAGCAAGTGGGCCGAGTTCTTCATCAATGACGTGTACCTGGCGCTCGGGTTACACCGGTGGGCAGTGGCCGTGGCCACAACGTTCGATCGAACGGCCGACTCGTTCCCGCGACCGGGCACGCATTGGTTTCGCGACTGGTGGCGTCCGCTGCGGTCCGGCACCGGCGACGGGCCGGAGGTCATGGTGCGCTTCTTCCGGTTGCTTGCCGAGCACTTCCCCCGTCGCGCAGACACCCACTACGTGCGCGACCTGAACTGGGGTGAGTACCTCCATTTCACCAGCGGGGCAGCTGGAGGCGATATCACCGACCTCGCTCGGTCGGCCTTCGGCTGGCCGACGACGTGGACGCACGAATTGGAGCAGGCTCGAGCCGAGTTCCCGCTCGTTACGTACTGACCTGGTCAGTCGCCGGGATGTTCGCCTTGGCGGGCGCTCCAGTGCGCGATGTGCTCGGCTTCGCGCTCGGCGAATTCTCGGGAGCGCCTCGCTAGCTCGCGCCAACGGTCCGCGTCGGGTCCGCCGCGTTCGGCAAGCTTGTCCATCGTGACGGCGACGTGCTCGTGGGCGGCTTTCGCCTGCTGGGCCAGCGCTATGAGCGATGCGACGGTCGGGTGCCCGCCGCGAGCCGATGAGCCGCTCATGACTGGCTATGTTCCCGCTGCGGCGAGCGGTCTACCAAACCCGGAGTGGGACCCGATGCCGGCGGGGGGTTGGGGTTGGAAGCCATTGGCGGCGCGGGGCCGGGGTGTGTTCGGAGGCAAGACGTGCCACAGTGGTGTTATGGACCGATCAGCTACGGGGTCCGTTGCCTTACTGTCGTTTGCTGACAGGGCGGGCAGTTCCCGCCGACGCAAGCTAGGGGCGGCACGTCGTGATGACGTCGCCGACCAACGCGACGCAATCGCCGACGAGCGTGAACGGCTCGCCGATCAGCGAGAAGAATCCGCCGATCGGCGCGACGCTGACGCTGACCAACGCGAGCGGGCCGCTAACGAGCGCGAGCGGCGACTCGACCGGCGCGAGCAGTCGCTCGACGACCGGGCTCGCCTGTCATTCGAGTGGGCGGCCTCGCCGGACGGACGCGCCGAGGAAGAGATCGAGCGGGCCGGCGACGCTCTGGGTCGCAGTGAGGAGCGCCTTGTCCGGTCAAGGGCCACACTCGCACGCGCAGCCGCGCGCGCCCGACGTCAACAAGCCGAGGTTGACCGCGAGAGCGCCGCTACCGACCGGACCGTCGACGAGCTGGACGTTTGACCGAAGCCTGCGGCGCGTCGCGTCAGGCAGCAAGCTCTACCGCGCCGACTTCGGGTCGAGCGCGTCCCGGAGTCCGTCTCCGAGCAAATTGAAGCTGAGCACGATGAGCACCAGCGTGATGCCGGGCAGGTAGAAAAACGCCGGATCTGCGCTGTAGTAGCTCACAGACGTGCTGAGAATGCTGGGGTGCCCTCGTGCTCATTCGCGAACTCGGCCGGCGCCCGTTCACCGACGAGGAGATCCGGACGGTCGCCCGCACCGCCGAGGCACTCGGGCAGGCCCTGCGACGGGTGTCGATTCGCGCCGCGCCCCACCGAGCTGCGCCTGAGCGACCCGCAGGTGTCGTGCTCGTCAGCGCGGGAAACACAGTGGACTCCATCAGCGCCGAAGCAGCCGACTGGCTGCGCGACATGCCCACGCCCTTCGTGGTGGACGTCGGCGATCAGCTACCGCGACTGCTCATCGAGCACGCTGATGCTGCCCGTCGGAAACCGTTCCTACCCGCTGGCAGCCCCCTCACGCGCATCCGGTGCCGATCCGGACGATGGCTCAGCCTGAGCGCGAGCACGCTGGATGAGGACGGCAGGGTCGCTGTCTTGTTGACGCCCGCAACGCCCATCCAGCCCGTGCCTGCGCTCGCTGTCTGGTACCAGCTCACCCCCCGCGAGCGCGATGTCCTCGACCTGGCCATCGAGGGCCACCCACGCAAACAGATCGCGCGCCGGCTCGAGTTGTCCATCTACACCGTCACCGGCCACCTGGAGCAGATATACCGCAAGACGAACACGACCTGCCGGGACGATCTGCTCGCCAGCCTGCACTGAGGCACTCCAGCGGCGTTAACGGGGCGCTCAGCCGGAAGTGGCTGAGCGCCCCTGCTCCCGAGCCGGACGACGGTGGCCGGAACGAGAGCGTGCCCGTCAGGACTCCTGATCGCGATAGCCAGGGAGTCCCTCGACGTGGATCAAGATGAACTCGTTGTCGTCAGCCAGCGCCGGGTTGCGTCCGGCGTTCGGCAGGTTGTTGTCGCACCCGACGAGGAGTGTGTGATCGTCGACGGGGTGGACGGCCTCGACCGATTCGCAGACGACGCTGAACGGGTTGCCCAGTCCGACGTCGCCGGGGTGAATGGCCGGAAGGGAGATGAGGTCCGGGTCCGGGATGGCGGTCAGGTCGACCACGGTCCGCGAGACGAGGAATCCGTCCGGTCCCACGTCGCTGAGGTCGATGACGTTCAGTTCCCGGAAAAGGGCGCCCAGACCCTTGCCACCGTCACGTTCGATGAGAACAAGATGGTGGTCGTCGAGTGCCGCCATGTCGGCGACCATGTATGCCGGCTGGGTGGTGTGGTACTGCCAGAAGCGGCCGGTCAGCGCTTTGTGCTGGATGCTGAACTCGTACACGAAGCGGCGCTTCTGGTCGGGATCGTGGATGTTCGCGCCCTCGAGGGCGGCGTAGAGGTACCTGCGGTCCGGCGTGATCGCCATCGCTTCGAAGCCGCGGCTGTTCGGCTGGGTGGCGGTGGTCGGGTCGCTGAGTCCCGGGTTGTTGGGTGAGCGCACACCGGGGATCGGGTACGGCGCGTCGAGCAGCACGCCGCATGCAGAGAAGTGCAGGATCCAGGGGCCGAACTCGTCGCCGACCCACAGATCGCCGTGCGCATCGCGTTGCAGCGATTCGGGGTCGATGTCCCCACCGGTGAGCAGGCGGCCGGGGCTGTTCTCGTTGACGATCGGGTATCCGAACTTGTGGTTGGGGTCGCGGAACGAGATGTAGTCACCGACCGATACGGAACCGGATCCGCCCTCTGCAGTCTTGAAATGCGGACGAATGTAATACGCCCGGATCAGGAAGTCGCGGGAGTTGTTCTTTGCTCCGAATCCGTTATCGGGCATGGCGAGGTATTCGCCGGGGTGACGTCCGTCGATAACCGACGAGAAACCCTGAACCGGCTGCGACGGCAATGGGAAGCTGAACCCGTTTAGCGCAGGCGGTACATACATCGCGCCGGCCGGCGGTCCGGGCGCGAGTGTTGCGGCCGGCAGCACCGCCCTTCCGGCGAGCGTGACCCCCGTGTCGGAGGACTGCGCCGAGGCCGGCAGGACGGCGGTCAGCAGCCCGACCGCGACCGCCGAGGTGAGCACGGCGAGAGTCGCTGTTCTGGACCTGTTCATGCTGATTCTCCTTTTCGCGCTGGGCTTTCTCGGTCGAGGCCCGACAGTGGACCTCCCGACGTCCCGGCCGCGCCGGGCGAGCGTCCCGATTCGTGCCCGGGACGGATTCGTGCACATGAGCCCATGCGCTTGGGACAAGCCGCGTGCAGGATGTGGTCCGTGAGGACGTCATCGCCGCGTGCGCGCCTGGTTGTGGTCGCGGCGAGCGTGCTCGTCGCCGTCGCCGGCGCCTGTGCTGTGCTGGTCCTGCGAATGATCACGCGTGGATTCGAACCCGAGGGCCGCAATTGGTGGATTGTGGTCGACACGCTGCTCGGTTTGGCATATCTACCATTGGGAACAGCGCTTGCTGTTCGGGGGCGCTACGCGCTCGGTGCTGCATTCAGCGTTGTGGGGGTGTGCGCACTGTCGTCCGCGCTCGCCGCAGAATGGCACGCACACAACGCCGCGGCGAGCGGGTCCCCCGTGATCGAGCACAATCCCGTGATCCAGACAGTGGGCATGGCCGTGCTCGTCTTCGTCGTGCCGTGGTTGTTGCCGTGGCCGCCCGAGCGGGGTCGCGACCCGATGACGCGATGGCTCGGGCTCGGGGTCGTCGCCGCGTGGACCGGAGGTACGGCCGCCCTCGTGGAACGTATCGGCGATCTGCCCGGGGCACACGTCGCCGCACCGCTGCTGCTTCTCGCGACCGTCCCGCTGATAGCGGTCGGCGCGTTCGTCACCGATATCCGTGATGACCGCAGCGCGTTGGGCCTGGTGTCGCACCGCTTTCTGGTGTGGGTGATTCTCGTCAGCGGCGTGGTTCTGCTCTACACCGCACTGGTTGCGGGATTCGGGCTGTTCCTCGGGGCAGACGGCCCAGCCTGGCTGTTGGTCGGCGTGACCGGTGGCCTCGCCGTCGCCGCCGAGCCGGCCCGCGCGTGGCTTCGCCACGTGGTTGATGACCTGGTCTACGGCCGGCGCGACGATCCGCTGGCGGTCGTGCGGCAATTGGTCAATCAGCAGGTCGCGACGGCGACCGACGTCAACGAGACGCTGCTCGCATCGCTCGCGGTGATCATTGCCGACGCATTGCGGTTGGACCACGTCGCCATCGACCTGATGTCGGCGGCGGACGACTGGACGCGTATCGCCGAACGAGGTGTTCCCGGCACACACGACGAGAACTTCCCACTTGCCATGGGTGATCAGCTCGTGGGCCGGCTCGTGATCGGCTGCCGCAGCGCGGTGTTGGGCCGGCGCGACCGGGAGGTGCTCGCAGACGTCGTGCCGCATGTCACGCTCGCCGTGGGTCTCGTTCGGCTCACCGGGGAGCTGCGGCGATCCCGCCTGAGCGTTGTGAGCGCCAGGGAAGAGGAGCGTCGGCGGCTGCGGCGCGACCTGCACGACGGCGTCGGCCCGTCATTGACCGGGATATCGATGGGATTGCGAACCGTCGTGCGCAAATTGCGCCGGACAAACTTGCCGGTTGACGACGTCGCGCTGCTGGTACGGCTCGCTGACGAGGTCGACGCGTCGGCAGGCGAGGTAAAGCGCATTGTTCGTGATCTCCGTCCGACCGCGTTGGACGATCAGGGCCTGGCCGGCGCGCTCACCGAGTTCGCCCGCAGCCTCGACGGTGTTCTCGACGTCACGCTCATCCTGCCGAGCACAGACTGCACATTGCCTGCCGCGGTCGAAACCGCGACCTACCGCATCGCAATGGAGGCCCTGAACAACGTCGTGCGTCATGCCGACGCCACGAGTTGCTCGCTCTGCCTTGTCGTCACCGACCGCGTCGAACTCGACATCATCGACGACGGCATCGGAATTCCGCGTCGGCATCCCGCAGGCATCGGCCTGACCACCATGCGCGAACGTGCCGCAGAGCTCGGCGGCGCGACCGTAATCGGACCGGTTGCACCACACGGCACCCGCGTGCATGCCACGCTTCCGCTGGCCGTGACGTGATGGTCAAGGTCATCGTGGTCGACGATCACCCGATATTCCGGCTCGGACTGGCGGCCTCACTCGCCGACATGGAACAGGTCGAACTCGTCGGAGAAGCCGCTCTCGCTGCTGAGGTTCTCGACCTGGTCGAGCGCACGTCCCCGGACCTGGTGCTGCTGGACCTACACCTGCCGGACAAGTCCGGGCTCGAAGTGAACAGGTGGCTCGCGGCGAACCATCCCGGCGTGAAGGTCGTCGTGCTCACGATGTCCGAGGATCACCACGCGACAGTCGCCGCGATACGAGATGGTGCCCGCGGATACATCGTCAAGGGCGCCGACCCGACACACATCGAGCACGTCATCGACTCGGTGATGTCCGGAGACATCGTGCTCGACCAAGGCGTCGCACGGGCCATGGCCGAACTCGCCCAACTCCGCGCCGCGACGGCATCGTCGCCCTTCCCGCAATTGAGCCGGCGCGAGGCCGACATCCTGGAGCTGATGGCGCGCGGCCTCGACAACCAGACCATCGCCCGCGAACTCGTGCTCACTCAAAAGACGGTTCGCAACCACGTGTCAAACGTCCTCGCCAAGCTCAACGCCGGCGACCGGTCGCAGGCAATCGTCATCGCCCGCCGCAGCGGACTCGGGCGGACGGACGAGCGCGGCTAGCACATCAACCGCGTCGAGGCGCGCCACTGGACATCCCTGGTTAGGCTCGCGGCACAAGCAAGATCGGGGAGCGGTTCGTGAGCCAGTCAGGTACCGTCGCAGCGCCTCGGCCCGCGGTGACGTGGCACTGGTCCCCTGCATTGCTAGGAGCGTTGTGCGCACTGCCCGCGGCGGCCGTGACGCTGTGGAACCCGGCGCACGGCTTGGCATTGGCGATCGGCGCCTTGCCGGCCGCCGCGGTGGGAGTCACCGGCCCCCGGCGCAGCCGGCACGCGATCGTCATCGTGGGGCTGTGTATCGGCCTCGGTCTCATGTTGGGGGCCGTTCTGGGCCGGCACTGGTGGCTGGCGGTCGGCGGGATCTTCGTGTTGG
>JBPYES010000537.1:0-2522 GCA_051984825.1 Jatrophihabitantaceae bacterium | reverse complement strand
GCGACTGCCGGCACGCCGGCTCGCTGGGTGCGCCACAGCGAGATGCCCAGGCCGATCAGGGCAACGCCGGTCGGGACGGCGAGGGGCCGGTCGAACGACTGCGGCAGAGCCGCGAGCGCGGCAGTGGCGACAGTGCCGACGGCAAGCAGCGCGGCGGCCCAGCGTGCCAAGACTCGGGCGCGGAACAGTGCGATACCGAACAGCAGGCCGCCGACCATGTAGAGGAGACCGACAAGCGTGAAGAGGGTCTGCAGCGAGCCGATGTCACCGGCGGGCTTTTCTCCGGCGGAGGCGCGGAGGACGTCGTTGACGTAGCCCGGCTCGCTGTGCGCCAAGGTCGGCAGCACGAACGCCGCAATGGCTTCGACGCTGGCCATCAGGAAGTAGGCGGCGGCGAACACCAGGTAGCCGGCGAGCCCGAGCGCGCCCACTCGCCGGCGCTGGTGCAAGTACATGCCGGTGAGGCCTGCGATCGCCAGGCCGCACATGACCAGCTTCGCGATGCTGCGGACCTGCCAGCTCACGCTGTCGGTGAACGCGGTGACGTCCCATGCCGGGTGCTTGATCTGGACACCGACGAAGATCGCGCCTGCGGCGGCGGCGCAGCCGCCGGCGGCCCGGGTGAGCGTGCTGGTCGTGATGGTCATGATTGGCTCCTGTCCTGGTCGTCTGCCGGATGGTTCTGGCGTTGTCGAGGACGGTAGGAACCGGCGTGGTGAGCTCACATCACAACGTGATGTGACTGAGGTGGTGATTCGGGAACCGCGTCGGCGGCTAGAGCAGACCGCGTTCGGTTGCGCGCAGGACGGCCGCGCGCCGGGTGGTGACATCGAGCTTGGTGAAGATGTGCTTGGTATGCGTGCGCAGCGTGTTGACCGACACGAAGAGATGGCGGGCGATCTCCGGCCCGCTGAGGTCGGTGGCAAGCAGCCGGATCACATCGAGTTCGCGGTCGCTCAGCTCCACGGGCGCGACGGTGACCGGTACAGCGGCCGGGCTGCGCTGCGCGGCGGCCAGCAGCACTCGGGCGTACTCGCCGGCTTCGGGATGCTGCTCCGCGCTGCGCAGGAGCTCCTCGAGCGCCGGCCCTTCGTCGAGGAAGAGGCGGACGTACCCAGCGGGGACGCCAGCCTGCAACGCCGGCGCGAGATCAGTCATCGCTTGGCGTGATTCGCCAGCGGCATGGTGCGCCAACGACCGGATCAGGCGTGCCTCGACCACGCTGCCAGTACGGTCGGCTGATTGCGCGGCGTCGACGATCCGGTCGAGCAGTGCGCAGGCATCGCGCAAGCTGTCACCGCTCTGCTGCGCGATGAGCAGGCGCGCCAGGGTCAGCTGGTTGAACTCATTCAGGAAGGACGCCGGGTCGGCAGCGGTGACCCGGTGCTCACGTGCCCAGTCCCAGGCGTCGGCGAGACGGCCCTGTGCGATCCGGATCCTTGCTTGCGCGGCGGCAATGGGTTGCACGTCCGGAAAGAAGCCGGGCAGGTAGTGTGCGCTCGCCTCGTCGAGCAGCCGCATCGCGCCGTCGAAGTCGCCTTGAGCGTGCAGCAGTCTCGCCATGGCGGTGTACCAGCGGTGCCGGTTCTCCAGGAGCGACGCAGCGTCGCCGAGATCGTGTGCGGTCTGCAGGAGCGCGGCGGCACCGTCGAGATCGCCGTGCTCGCGCAACACGTCGGCCAAGCCGACACGCAGGTCGCCGGTGACAGGTAGCGCGACGTCCCGGCGCCTCTCGGCGGCGACGAGCGCTCGTTCGTAGAGCCGTCGTGCTTGCGACGGTTGACCCCGCGCCAGCCACATGTTGGCCAGGACGACGGTCGCGCCGAGCTCGTCGGCCAGGTTGCCCGCCGCATGCAGGCTCGCCACAGCTTCGCTGAACGTGTCCACGGCGACATGCAGATCACCTGCCGCCCAGGCAGCCAGTCCGAGGAAGCCGGATGCGGCGCCACGGGCGAAGTGATCCTTCGGTCCGGCCAGCTGCAGCGCATGGCGGGCGTGCGCAACCGTGCCGTCGACGTCGCCGCGGGCTTGCGCGAGCGACGCGCGGTAGACGGCGATCATGGCTGGGAGCGTGCGGACTTCGTCGTCGCGCTCGTGGGCAGCCTCGCGGAGTGCGTGCGCAGCGCCCATGTCGACCGCGGCCTGGGTGAGCGTCAGTGCGTGGTCGGCGGCATCGAGCCATGCGTCGGCACCGTCAAGGTCACCCTCGGAGAGCCGACTCCAAGCCAGGCACGTAGCGAGGATCGCGCGTCGGCGAATCACGCCGTCGGGCAGCGCTCGCAGCCAGCTTCGGAGGGCGCGGTCCTCGCGGCGCTTACGAGCGCCCGGCAACGCGAGCTCCACAAGGTCGGCGGCCCTTTCGTGATCACCCCCGGCGAGTGCGTGCGATATCGCCTCCGGCAGGTTGCCGTCCTTGGCGTACCAGCTGCTTGCGGCTCCGTGCAGGGCGGGCCCACGGTCGGGATGCCGGGACACCAGCCGGGCGCGCAGCGCGTCGCCGAACAGGTGGTGATAGCGGTACC
>JBPYES010000536.1:0-3792 GCA_051984825.1 Jatrophihabitantaceae bacterium | reverse complement strand
TACGCCGTCGTCGGCCGTGCGTCAGCGAGTCGGTCGCAGCGCGCGACGCTGCATGCCTGCCGGCCATAATCCAGCGATACCTCCTCGACCGCCCCGTTCGGCCGGTTCCTCCCGGGTACGCTCCGGCACGCCGGACGCAGAGTACACATCACTTGGTAAGAGCACCGTCGGTGTAAGTTCGCGCACCGTCGCGCGAGCGAAGCCGAGCGTCCTACCTACCACCACTTCCGCTCTTGGGCCTGGTCGGTGCCGCCGGTGCGGTCGAGGGCGTCGAGCTGGGCCATGTCCTCGTCGGAGAGCGCGAAGTCGAAGAGCTGGGCGTTCTCAGCGATGCGTTCGCGGTGCGTAGATTTCGGGATCACGGGGATGTCTCGTTGTACGCACCAGCGCAGCAGCACTTGCGCGGGCGTGCGTCCGTGGCGCTGCGCGATCTGTACTGCTGTGTCGCTGGTGAGGTGACGGCCGGTGCCGAGCGTGCTGTAAGCCTCGAGCGCGATGTTGTTGTCGCGGCACGCGTCGAGCAGCGCCGAACGATATGCGTACGGGCCGAACTGCACCTGGTTCACGACGGGCGGCACGTTTGCGGCTGCGACGAGCTGCGTCACCTCGGAGACGTCGAAGTTGGAGATGCCGATCGACCGCGCGTGGCCCCGCTCGCGAGCCCGCTCCATCCCCGGCCACGCCCACGTCGGACCTCCCTGTGGCCAATGGATGATGTACAGGTCGACGTATTCGACGCCGAGGCGCGCAAGGCTGCCTTCGATCTCGGCGGCCGGGTCGCGGCGCGCGGGGTAGAACTTGGTGGTGAGGAACACCTCCTCGCGGGGGACGCCGCTTTCGCGCAGGCCTTGTCCGACGCTCTCCTCATTGCCGTAAGCCTGCGCCGTGTCGATATGCCGATAACCGAGCTCGAGCGCGGCGCGAACGGCCGTCACGCACTCGGGACCGTCGGGGACTTGCCAAACGCCGAGCCCGACCAGCGGAATCGAGTTGCCGTCAGCGAGTGAGCGTCTATTACCGTCCTGCGAGGCGGCTTCCACCGTGATTCAGCTCCCTTCAACGGTGACGATCGACCGCCCGTCCGCAACGCTGTGGCGATCCACCCCTCACTAGCTTATCGGCGACCTGCGCCGAAACCCCGCCTGTCAAAGCGGATCGGGGTCGGCGCTCTCGTGGCGGGTACCACGTGTCGGGGTTGTTGCAAGCCGATGCGGCGCTATTGCTGTTCAGGGAAGATGAGATGGAATGTTCGCTCGATGACGCCCGGCGATACCACGACGTTGTCGATGTGCCCGGCCACGCCCTCGTAGTCGCCCGAACCGCCGGTTATGAGGGCGGTGAAGCTGGTAAGAGGGAGCTTGATCGCTGCCGAGGCATCTATCATGCCATTCGGAAATACGAACGATGCCACGCATTCCTGTTCGGAGTTCGGGAAGGTCTGGCAGGTGATATCGGCATGTCCGGTGACGCCCGTTGACGTGACGAAGGTATTTACGTTGGCGATCACGTCGCCGGCGCCGCCGAGACCGGCGGAATTGTTGGTTGCAGAGACGAGCGTCGTACGCAGCAAGATGGTTTGGCCGCCCTGGCCATTGCCGGACGCCGACGCGGCCGCATTCGCACCCCAAAGCCCGAGCGCTGCAGCACCAGCGAGTGCAGCAGCGACGAACACGAATCGACGACGTGATATCCCTCGAATCGTGATTTGACTGACTTCTAGCTTACCGGCACCCATGGCATTACCCTCCCCGTAAGAGCCTTGAGCTCCACCACTGACCATCGCCGTTCAGCTCGACCAAGTGGCGTATTGTTTTGACCGGACTCGGTTGAAAGCATTCCCCCGCCAGGCGCCTTCGTCAATACGCACTTCTTTTACTCGCGTATCACCCCTCGCGAATTAGAGTCGGAATCTCAAATCAACCAATCGGCAGTATTCTGCGTCCAAGGCACGCCGTGCCGAACCGCGTTTGCAGAACGGCCGTGCTCCAGTCCTCGAGCTGCGCTTAGTCGAAGATCACAGCATTCTCACAGGCCCTCCACAGCGACGTCCCCGTAACCGCAGCGGTGGGCTCTGCTATTCGTCGGTGTCGCACCTGGACGGCGCCATTCGCTTACCTCGTGTGCCAGAGATCACCTATACACAGGTTTTACATCATCAATAGAGACCTGATAAGGTCGGTATCGAGCAACGAACAATGAACCTCACCGGGTGGCGATCCGGCGAGCCTCGGACCGGCCCGAACGAGAGCGAACGCGCGGCTAACACCGTCGGCCAGCGGCGTGCGCCCAAGTCCTCACGACAGGCCCGTTCCCCGCCGCCAGCGCCCCGGGCGGGCACCTGACGCCGCGCTTGGGCAACGGCCAGGTGGGCCACATATTCGATCAACGTGGAAGCGGAGTCGCGATGACCACCACCCCTATGGCACGCCACGTCTGCCAATGCTGCGGCCGCAGCGGCACCCGCGAGTTCGTCAACGTGGGCAACGGCCGCTGGGAATGCGCCGACGGCACCGCGTGCCGTAGGCGGTCCATCCAGGCGGCGCGACGCGAGAAAGCGGCGAGAGCCCCGCTGGCCGAACTGCCCACGCTGCTCGGCGGCGGCACGGTAGAGACCTATGGCGACAAAGCCTGGTTCGAGATCGACACCGCCGGCTACCGCGAGGTCGTGTTGGTCGAGTACCACCCGGACGAGGAGCACCCGTTCCGGGTGTGGGTCCGCAGTTGGGGCCCGGGCCACCAGCTGACCAGGGAGCTTGCGGGCGGCACGTTCGACACATCCGCCGAGGCCGCCGAGCAAGTCAGCAAGATCCTGGCCGCTATCGCCCGCAGCGAGGAACTGCTCGCGGACCTTCCACCGCAAGGGTTTTCCAGAGTGCAAGAGCAGTGATCTGTCGAGCTACCCGCCTGCCGCCGACGAGCGACAGAAGAAGCCCAGGTCGTGGCCGACCGCCTGACTGCCCTACGAGTTCGGCAGCGTCGTGACGTGATATCTGTCGGCCGGGACGCGATCGCGCAAGAGTTCGGCGAGCGCCGGGTTGTCGATGTCGTGCGCCAGCAGCCGCGCGGTGTCGAGCGCCGGTCGGTCTCCACTGCGATAACGGTGGTGGTGTGCGCGTACGAGGAGTTCACGCATCTCGCAACGGGCGGCGAGCCGCGACAGCGTCGCGATGATCGGGCCGGCTGCGTCGGGCTCGTCGCGGTCGAGCAGTGTGCCGGCGAGGGTGTCGAGAACATGCCCGCGCACCCACTGATACCTGTCAGGCATTCGGCTGCTGCGGGTGGCGGCCTCGGCGAGCCATTGATCGGCCAACTCATGTTGGCCACGGGCGGCACATAGCAGTCCCAGACCGCGCGCTGCCATGCCCTCCCAGCACGCGTCGTTGAGTCGGCAGGCGAGGTGCCATGCGCGTTCGAGCGCGTCTGCGGCGTGACCGCCCTCGCCAGCGGCGAGGTCCAGCTCGGCGAGCAGGGTCTGAGGCCACGGCAAGAACGCCATCCACCGCTCCTCCTGGACGAGCTCGATCGACCGGTTCAGCACCGCGGCAGCCTGGTGTGGTTCGCCGCGAAGCATGTGTGCACGGCCGAGCAGCGATAAGGAAAACGCCTCCTGACGGCGGTCGCGTGCGCGTTGGGCATGTTCGACGGACGTCTGCAGGTGACTGAAGGCGGACGGGTAATCGGCGTGGTCAGAGCTGTTCATTCCTCGCACACCGCCGATGGCCGCGAGATCCTCGTCGGTCGTGGCGAGCGTTTCGGCCTTGCGCAGCCAATCCTCCGCAGTCTGGCGTCGCC